>JAQTOP010000140.1 GCA_028713285.1 Terrimicrobiaceae bacterium | reverse complement strand
GATGCGATCCACGCGCTTTGCGGGAATGAACGTCATGAGCAGCAGTCCCCCCAGCGCCCAAAGCAGCAGCCATCGCGTTTCGGGGCGGGATTTCAGATCGCGCCGCACCTGCGGAAACAGGAGCGCCAGCCCGATCAGCAGCACGCTCCACGGCGCGAATTTGTGCAGCAAGTGGGGGAAATAGAACCACAGCGGCTGCGGCCGCTCATCGTCGCGCGCGGCCTCGTGAAAGCGGGACAGCAGCTCCCGATCGACGACATCGTGGTAGAAATCCGGGCTCGATAGGAGTCCGGCAGCGACCCACCCGAGGAACAGCGCGAGCGGAATGAGCCACGTCCACCAGCCGCTCCAGAGGAGGCGGCGAATTTCGCGGGACCGCTCGAGCAGCGCGAGCGCGATCATTCCGGGAAGCAGGAACGCGTAAATGACCGGTCCTTTCGTGAACAGCGCGGCCGTCATGAATCCGAAGACCGCCCACCGTTCCGCAGGCATCCATGCGGTGCGGGCGCGCAGGCGCCGGTAAATCATCCAGCCGATGAGAAAGATGAAAAGCCCGAGCAGCATGTCGGTGCGCACGAGGGTGGCGAGCCGGGGGGTGAGCAGATTCAAGCCGAACGCCGCCGCCGCGACCGCTGCTCCCGCCCGCTGCGGCGCGCCGGAGTTTCCAAACACGATGCGGCCTTCGCGGACGAGGATCGCGAGCAGGGCCAGCGCCGCGAGGAGCGATGGCAGCCGCCACGCAAAATCCCATGGGATTCCGATCGCGTGCATCCCGGCGGAGAGCCACCCCATGAGCGGCGGCTTCGAGGCGAAGCGTCCCTGCGGCGTGTGCTGGAACCACAGCTCGCCGGATTTGCCGATTCCGAATGCGACATAGGCCTGCTTCGCCTGGTCGTAGTTGTCGAGATGCCAGGGAAGGTTGCCGATCGCGAAGAGCAGCAGGAGGAACGCGACAAGGCCGATGAAAATTCCGCGGCTCCCGGGCAGCCGCTCGAGGAAAGAGGCGAAGCGGTTCACGGCCGGCGGCGGAAGTGCGCGACCACCCATTCGCCGATGGCATCCCCGTGGCGGCGGGCGATCCGCCAGCAGACCCACGCGACGGCCAGGCCCAGAAAAGCGGCCACGACGACGTCGGAAAGGTGATGCGCCCCGAGCGCGATGCGCGACCAGGCGATCGCGATCGCGGCGAGCAATGCAAATAGGCCGGGCAGCGGACGCGCGAAGAGAAGGACTGCGGCAAAACCGATCGCGGTGGCCGTGTGGCCGGAGGGGAAGGAATTGTATTTCGAGTTGCCGACTGTGAGTTTCCCATCATGGACCGGGCCTACCCACGCCTGGGCGATCTTCGGGCTCTCGCGCGGTCGCGTGCGCCCGGTCGTGAGCCGCAGCGAGTTCGCGAGGATTCCCGCCACCGTCGAGGCGATCATCGCGGTGATGAAGATGCGCTTCCACTCGCGGCTGCGGGCGAGCGAAGCGAGCGCGAGGCCCGCCAGACCAAGCGCCATCAGCTCCGGCCAGTCGCCGTAGCGGCTCAGCGCCGAGTTCACGCGGTAGTCGGCGGATTTCTTCCAGCCCTTGCCCTGCATGGCGACGACGCGGGTTCGCACGCCTTCGTCGAAATGAAACGCGGCGGCGGAAAGTGCCATCGCGCTGGCGAGAAGCGCAATGAAGAGCGCCACGCGCGCGAATTTTGATTTCCTTTCCGGGTTGGGCATGGGAGCTTCCGCGCCAAGACAAGCGAAAGAAATCTTCATGCGCGAGCGAATCCGAATTCTTCATCGGCCAGCTGCGGGCGGGCCGCGCGGATACGCAAGGCGCCAGCCGGCGGGATGAACAGCGTCCACGCCGACCGGCCCCGGAACCTCGACTGGCCGCGCGCGTCGGCGCTCCTCTACGGCGACTGGGGCACGAGCAAAGCCTACGTCATCGGTCTCGCGTTCGTCGCGGCGGGGTTTTCCTCGCTGCCGATCATTCTGGCGGTCTGCGTGCTGACCGCCCTTGTCGGCTACAACTACACGACGGTCTGCCGGTGCTTTCCCGATGGGGGCGGCGTGTATTCCGCCGCGCGGCAGCAGGGAAGGGCGCTGGCGGTCGTCGGCGCGCTGCTGCTCGTCGCGGATCTCACCGTCACGGCGTCGCTGAGCAGCTGGGAGGCGTTGAGCTACCTCGGCGTGCCGGATCGGATCATCGCCCCCTGCTCGATGGTCGCCATTCTCGCCATCGGCGTCCTCAACTACTACGGTCCGCGCCACAGCGGCACCCTCGCCGTGGCGCTGGCGCTGCCGACGGTGGGCGTCGTCATCGCGATCATCCTGTTTGCCCTGCCGCATCTCACGCTCGCGAATCTCGAAGGCCAGCACCTCACGCTGGCGAACTTCGAGCACACCTGGGTCGCCTTTGTCGGCGTGATCCTCGCGCTGAGCGGCGTCGAGGCCATCGCGAATCTCACCGGCACGATGAAGCTGGACCGCGGCTCGCTGCCCGGGGAGCCGCAAGTGGGGCGCAACGCGATCAAGGCCATCCTGCCCGTCGGCATCGAAGTCACCGTCGGCACGGCGCTGCTCGGCTGGGCGATGCTCTCGCTGCCGAAGGCGCTCGCGCCGCAAATGCAGGCGCGGCACGAGGACATGCTGCGCTTCATTGCCGAATACTACGGCCAACTGGCCTTCGGAGAGCATTTCGCGAAGTTTTTCGGCCTCATGGTCGGCGTCATTTTTGCCCTGCTGCTCTTGAGTGCCGTGAATACGGCCATCGCGGCGTTGATCGGCCTGCTCTTCATGGTCGCGCGCGACGGCGAGATGCCCAAGTCGTTCACGCGGTTGAATCACCACGGCGTGCCCTGGGCTCCGCTCATCATTGCCGCGAGCTTCCCCGTCGTGGTGCTCGTGCTCACGCAGAATCTCGAGGCGCTCGCGGGCCTCTACGCCATCGGCGTGGTCGGCGCGATCTGCGTGAATCTCGGTTCCTGCACGCTGAACGGCTCGCTCAAGATGAGCTGGTTCGAGCGCGGGCTCATGGGCGCCACGACCCTCCTGCTGGTGGCCGTGGAATTCACCCTGGCCAAGACGAAACCCGACGCGCTCTTCTTCGTCAGTTGCGTGCTCACGATCGGCCTGCTTCTGCGCGCCTGGGCGCAGCGCCACGCAGGCATGACCACCGTGACGATGCCCGTCGCCGTGGCGAGCATCATCGACCAGAGCGTTCTGGAAAAAATCAAGGCGCCGCCCATCGACTCCCCGCGCATTCTCGTCTGTCTGCGCGGCATCACGCCCGTGCTGGCCTTCGCCATCGAGGAGGCCCGGCTGCGTGGCGCGACGCTTTACATTCTTTATGTGCGCGAGGTCGCCGTGCTCTACCAGGGCGGCAATGTCCCGCATCTCCGCTGGCAGGACGACCCCCAGGCCGCCGTGGTGCTGAATGCCGCGGTGAACGCCGCAAAGGAATGCGATGTGAGCGCGCTTCCCGTCTTTGCCAGCGCGCAATCGGCCGCGCCGATTATCGTGGACAGCGCCTGCACGCTGGGCGCGGATTTCGTGATGCTCGGCGCGTCCCACCGCCACTCGATGACGAAGCTGCTCAAGGGCAACGTCGTCACCGACGTCGCCTCCAGCCTGCCGGAATCGATCCATCTCATCATCCACGGTTGATGCCGGGTCCAGTTGGAAACTGGATCTTTGCAGGGTAGGGGCATCGCGCTGCGATGCCCTGTCCTCAAGATGGGGTCCGGGGGCACTGTCACCCCCCCGGCGGCGTTCGGGCGGATTTTGATTGGCCCGGCGCGCGGGTGTCCGTAAAACGCGGCGGTCGATGAGGGATTGGATTTGCTTCAGCATTTGGATGGTCGCGCTTGCGCTGACGGGCTGCACGGCCATTGAGCGCGAGCAGCGGCCCGCCCCCGGGGTGGTGCTGCGCAGCACGGGCACGCCGGCGGAACCCGCTCCCGGCGTCGCGCTGCCGCCGGCGGGCGCGCCGGAGCTCTGGCCCGCCGCTGCTCCGTTCATCCACGCGAAATCCGCGATCCTCATCGATGCGGATACCGGCCGCACGCTCTTCCAGAAAAATGCCGATGCGCCGCGCCAGGTCGCCAGCACGCAGAAGCTGCTCACCGCGCTCATCATCGCCGAGGGCGGGAATCTCGATGCGCCGGTGGTCATCCAGGCGAGCGACACGTTCGTCGAGCCGACCAAGGCCGGCGTGCGCGCGGGCCAGGCCTATCCGCGCCGGCAGCTTCTCACGGCCCTGCTCGTCCATAGCTGCAACGACGCCGCCGTCGCCCTCGCGCGGGACCACGCCGGCAGCGTGCCGGCGTTTGCGGCCGTGATGAACGCCCGCGCCCAGGCGCTGGGCGCGCGGTCCAGCCATTTCGTGAATCCGAACGGTCTGCCCGCGCCTCAATACTCCACCGCCCGCGACATGGCGCGCATCGCCTTCCGCGCCCATGCCCATCCCGAACTGCGCGAGATCATGCGCCTGCCGGGGTTTACCTTCGTGTTCAACAACGGCCGCACGGCGTATCTCACCACCACGAACAAATTGCTGGGCCGCTGCCC
>JAQTOP010000062.1 GCA_028713285.1 Terrimicrobiaceae bacterium | reverse complement strand
GAGTAGTCGAGGTAGAGCATGGAGGCGACGGCATCCACGCGCAGGCCGTCGAGGTGAAATTCGTCGAGCCAGAAGAGCGCGTTCCCGATGAGGAAATTGCGCACCTCGTTGCGGCCGTAGTTGAAGATGAGGGTGCCCCATTCCTTGTGCTCGCCGAGGCGCGGATCCTCGTGCTCGTAGAGGCAGGTGCCGTCGTAGCGGGCGAGGCCGTGGGCGTCCTTCGGGAAATGACCCGGCACCCAGTCGAGGATCACGCCGATATTTTCCTGGTGGCAATGGTCCACGAACGCGCGGAAGTCGTCGGGATTCCCGAAGCGGCTCGTCGGCGCGTAATAATTGACGACCTGGTAGCCCCAGGAGCCATCGAAAGGGTGCTCCATCACGGGCATGAGTTCGATGTGGGTGAAGCCCATTTGTTTGACGTAGGGAATGAGCCGTTCGCCGAGCTCGCGGTAGCTGAGCGAGCGGTTGCCCTCCTCGCAGACGCGCTGCCACGAGCCGAGGTGGACCTCGTAGATGCTCATCGGCGAGTGGATGGGATCGCTCTTGAGCCGCGCCGCCATCCAGGCGTCGTCCGCCCAGGAATAGCGGCCGAGATCGAAGACCATGCAGCCGGTCTGCGTGCCGTGCTGCGCGTAGAATGCGAGCGGATCGGTCTTGAGAAACACGTCGCCGTGCGGGCCGCGCAGCTCGAATTTATAGTGCGAGCCCTCCGGCGCCTCGGGGATGAAAATTTCCCAGACGCCCGCCGGCACCATCTTGCGCATGGGATGCACGCGGCCATCCCAGTGGTTGAAATCGCCGACGACGCTCACCCGCTGGGCATTCGGCGCCCAGACCGAGAAATGCACGCCGCGCACGCCCTCCAGCTCGAGCATGTGCGCGCCGAGCTTCTTGTAGATGTCGAAGTGGTTGCCCTCGTTGAAAAGGTAAATGTCCATCTCGCCGAGCACGGGCGGGAAGGCGTACGGATCGAGTTGCGTCCAGGATTCGCCGTCGTGGCCGGCATACTCGCAGCGGTAACGCAACGGCGGCGGGTCGTCGCCCAGATCGCACTCGAAGACGCCGGCATCGTCCTTTTTCGCCAGCTCAAACCTCCGGCCGAGGCCGCCCTCTTCGATGAGCGTCACGCTCGCCGCGTCGGGTCGAAAGACGCGCGCCACCGTCCGCCCGTCTTCGCTTCGGATGCCGAGAAGGCGAAAGGGATCGCAGTGCCGCGCCTCGATGAGCGGGTAATAGTCGTCGTCGGGGAGGAGCGTGGAATTCATGGGCGGGAGCGCGATTGCAGCATTTATCCCGATTGGGGGCCGGCTTGCATAGGGAAAAGCCGCCGCTCAGGCGGGCCCCGCCAGGTGAGCGGCAATTATCCAGATCGAATTTCTCCGCCGCCCCGCGGCAGACTACCGCTCGTCGATGGGCACGACCGTCTTGCCGACGTCGGGCCCCACGTATTCGCTGAGCGGGCGGTAGAGGCGGTTATCGGCAAGCTGCTCGAGCACATGGGCGGTCCAGCCCGAGGTGCGCGCAATCGCGAAGATCGGGGTGAACATGTCGGTGGGAACCCCGAGCGAATAATAGACCGTCGCGGAGTAAAAATCGACGTTCGCGTTGAGGCCCTTGCGCTCCTTCATGATGGCGGCGATGCGCTCGCTCATGCGAATCCACTTCGCCTCGCCGAGCGCGGCGCTGAGCTGGATGGCCATCGCGCGCAGATGCGGCGCGCGGGGATCGAGCACCTTGTAAACCCGGTGGCCGATGCCCATGATTTTTTTCTTCTGCGCGAGGGCGTCCTCGACCCAGGCATCGACGTTCGCCTCGTCGCCGATTTCCTGGAGCATGTGGATGACGCCCTCGTTCGCGCCGCCGTGCAGCGGGCCCTTGAGCGTGCCGATGGCCGAGGTGATCGCCGAGTAAATATCGCTGAGCGTCGCGATGGTCACCCGCGCGGAAAACGTCGAGGCGTTCATGCCGTGATCGGCATGCAGGACGTAGGCGACATCCAGGGTATCGGTGGCGTCCTGCGAAGGGGTCTCGCCATTGAGGAGGTAGAGAAAGTGCCCGGCTTCGCTGAGGTCGGTGCGCACGGGCGGAAGGCTGAGGCCCTGGCGCGAGCGGTGGAAGTAGGCGGCGATCACGCCGATTTTTGACGTGATGCTCACCGCGCGCTGCCGGTTCTCGTCGAGCTTGATGTCCTCGCCGAGACTCGCGTCGTAGAGCCCAAGCATGGAGACCGCCGTGCGAATGACGTCCATCGGGTTCGCCGATTTCGGCGCGGCCTTGATGAAATCGATCACGCCCTGCGGCAGCTCGCGCTGGCTGCGGAGATTCCTGGTGAGATCGTCGAGCTCCGCGCGGTTCGGAAGGTGCCCGTGCCAGAGCAGGTGGACGACTTCCTCGTAGTTTACCTTGCCGGCGAGTTCGTTAATGTCGTAGCCGGCATAGATGAGGACGCCCTCCTGCCCTCGCACATCGCTGAGGGCGGTCGAGTTTGCGATGATTCCTTCGAGTCCTTTGGCGGTAACGGGCATATTTGCTGGTTCGTTTTGAGGTTTGGAAGGGCAATCCCATGCCCCTCCGCGCACGATACATGAGCGGGATGCAAGGTGAATCCCTTTTTCGCACCGCCCGGACGGAGGGCCACATTTCGATTCGAATGATCTCCGCGGGTGGCGAATTTCAAGCCAGCGGCACCGCACCGGATGCCGGGTCGGGAGGGACAAAAGTTTTCAGATCCGGTCCATGGGTGTCGCGAATATGGCGATACACCGGCACGAGACACAATGTCGCCACGGCGCCAAAGAACATCAGCCAAACCGTCGCCCAACGGTAGGCCTGACTGTTGCCTCCATACATCGCCAGGATTCCATCCATCGACGCGCCGGCGATGAATCCTCCGGCGATGCCCATGGCGCCGGCCACGGCATGCATGGCCGATGAGATTTGACCGAATTGCAGCCTGGGGAACAGCATCATGTTCATAGGAACTCCGATCACGTTCCGCGTCGCGGTGAGCAGATAGACGAGGACATTAAATGTGAGGGTCGCCGCCCAGGCCGTTCCCGGAGGCTGGCCGGTGAAAAGATAGATCACAAATCCTCCGGTAACGACCACCTGCAAAACCTTCAGCACGAGGGTAAGTCGCAGCAGGTCAAATCGCTCCATAAGGAACCCACTCGCAATAAAGCCAGCCATGCCCGACAGCGCGGCGATTCCGTTGATGCGCCCGATATCGGTCAGGTTCAGACCCAGTGACAAGCTCATCATCAGTAGAATGAATGGTTTGACCACATCCGAGACGATGTCGAACCCCGTCGTCAGGTAAATGAAGAGGTAATAGCGATGGCCGAAGCACTGACGGAAATACGTTTGGATGACAGATCGCAATCCAGGCCGGCCATCGAATGGCACGGGAGGCGGATAGCTGCCCTCCTTTACATTCAGGCACATCAGCAGGTAAGCGACGGCAAAGAGCAGGCCGACCCCAAGGAAAATCTGTTCACGGCAAGTTCGCGCGTAAGGAAAAAGGAAAAAGTGGAAGGCGGAGCCGGCGACGGTTCCGACGATTCGGAAAAGCACCGCGAAGCGGCTCATCCAGTCGCGGGGGACGACATCGTTGAAGAGGAGAAAATAGAGGTGGTAAACGAGGACGTTGCAAAAATAGTAACCCACCACGAGCATCGAAAGGGTCGCCAGGCGGAGGGTCTTGATCGAAACGAAATCGGGCGCGATGCGATGCAGGGCCTCGCTGATCGCGCCGTTCTCTCCAATGGCGGCAAGGATGAACGCCACCGCAGGCACCCCCACGAGCAAAAATGGGATCCTCCTTCCCCTGCCGGTGCGGGTACGATCGCTCCATGTGGATACGGTGGGAACCCACAACAGCCCGATCACGCCGGGAGTCACGCTCATCAACCCTGTGATCAAGCGATTGCTGGCTCCCTGATCGTTCAACTCCAGCGGGAGAATGTAAGGAACGATCGCCTCCACCAAAGTGAGGCAGAAGTCCCCGCAGAGCAGCCAGAAGAAGAGAACGACGATTCCCTTCGCCGTGTAACTCAAGGTGCCGACGGTCGAGACCATAACCCTAGCGGATGAGACGGGACACGAGACTCCCCCCGGAAGCCGCGCCAACCAGGCGACCGTTTTCACCCCCATCGTTCGGACGGAGGAATGGCATCTATGCGGAGGAGTTTCCCACCGGGGCGCCGACGGTGCCCGAGTAACGCGCCCGCAGAAGGGCAAGCGTGTCCGGACCGCGTGAGACGCCCAGTCTCAACGAGGGTTCCGAAGCCAGCGCGAGGCAGTCTTCCCCGACATCCATGCAAAGCGGAGGATCTGGAGAGGCATCGGTGGAAAGTTGGAGAACGAAGCCCACGGCCGCGGTGGCCAGATCCCCGAAGCGAATCGTCCGGTCCTCCCCAGAGAAAAGCACGATATCCAGCCAGGCGCGGTCTTCATCGCGGCCAGTTTCCCAATACCCAGGCAGGTCGCCGAAGGTCGCAAAGGGGACCCGCAGCGCAAGATGGATGCCGCCGTGATGGATTCGCACAAGCTCGTCCAACCGATCCGGCGCAGGGAGCGGAAACTCCGTGCCAACCCCTCCGAATTCAAAACGCACGCGGAGATCATGCGCCCGGATCGCTCCGTCCTTGATCATATCCAGACAGATGTGCGTGTCTCCGCCGTCCACGGCGAAGTTGATGGCGCCCAGCACGGTGCCCTCGTGCTGGACACTGAAGAATTGGGCGGCCGAAAAGTCGTAGCCGTCGTGGAGAAACCGCAGGTGGAGGCAGGCCGGGACCTCGGGGCCACCCCAATAGGCAAGCAGCGCGCGCCTCTGGTTCCAAAGATCTCCATAGTTCACCGTGCCAAGCGCGAAACCGGGATCGAGATGCGTCGTGCCGACCACGTCCGGGGCCGTGCGCAAAAAGGTTTTCCGGAAAGTCCGGGGCCCGGTCAGCTCCAGAAAACATGCCTCCAGATCGGGTGGACACCGGTGGACATTGCGATGCTCGAAAAGATCCGGTTCGGTCTCCCCGGCGTGAAAACGCCTGTCGGTCGCCCGTTGGATCAAGCCGTGAAAACTCGGCTGCCGCCGTTGCACGAACGTCGCGTAGCAGCGGCTGTGCGGCCCCGCCCATTGCCGGGTCGGGAAGTGGAAATGCCACGCGATTTCCTCCCATGCCAGGCGATAGAGCCGCTCCGCGACACGAAGCGCCCCGGCATCCCGGGCATACCGGCGAAACCGTCCGAGATCGTCCAGCGCGGTGATGGTGTAGGTCGGGCTGTTGTATTCGGAAAAGCCCCCGTGATGGTCGGTGTATTCATCCAAACGTCTGATCCGTCGCAGGGCGTAGTCGAGCAGATCGGGCACGCCATAGGTTTCCGCCGCAACGAGGGTCACAAATGCCCCCATGATGGCGATGTTGGTGTAGGCCGGTCCGACGTCGCGCCGCTCGATCGAGCGGGCGGCGTGCAGGATGGATGCATCGATTCGTTCCAACAATCCAGGATCCAAACGCGAGCGATGCGTCAGGACAATTTGCAGCAGCGTGGTGCCGCAAAAATCCGCCCAGTTCCAATCCGGCGGCGACATCCGGGCGAGCGGCTCCTCGAGATACCACGACCAGATTCCATACGTGCGGCTTTGCGGGTCGATGTCCTGCAGGTCCAGGATCCGATCCAGGATGCCCGCGGCGGTTTGCTTCGCATTCGCTTCTCCGCCATCCAGCAGCGCCAGCGCGTAAGCCAGCGACTCGCGGGTGTTGTGGACGAAGCCATCCTTGATGGTCGTGTGGTAGCCGGGCGAAGCGAAAGGCAGCCGCAGCATCCGCTCACTGGGATCGTAATACCGCCCCTCCCGTTCGAGCGCCGCGAACAAGCGCTTCTTCTGCGCGTCCGACAAAACAAGGAGAGTGGGGGCGTCCGTCGTCATTGGTTTTCAAGCGGCCTGCTCCATCCCGCCGGAGCAACGCGAATGCCTAGGATTTTTTCGGCTCGGGAAGCGCCGAGGCATTCCAGGCCTTCTGGATGAGGCCCTTGAGCACGACGGCATCCTCCCAACTGTTGGGCAGGCTGTGCAAGTTGTAGCCGCCTCGAACCGGCCCCATTTCCGGACAGACGAACAACTCCCGCCCGTCCTGCCGGCCCTTCCGCCAGATGCGGAAAAGCGCTTCGACAAATGGCAGCCAGTCCTTGATCTCCTGCGTGATTCTCCCTTTTCCGTCCGTCACCGGGACCTGGCAATGGTGGCCGTTGAATGGGCGCAGATGGATCTGCTCCGCGCGCTGAATCAACTTCGGCTGGACGAGCAGCTTCCCGATGTAATTGCCCGGGTGCAGGTGCTTCACCACGGAGATGTGCGAGTAGTCGAGAGTCATCGGAAGATACTCCCCGGTCGCCTTGCGGTAGCCGTCGGCCAGCGCGTAGGTCTTTTCCGGCGTTTCGGTGCAGGTGTCGCGATGAATCTCCACCGCGGGCTCGACGCCAATGTTCGCGGCCTCTTTCATCAGGCGGAGGGTCAGGCGCAGCGCCTCGGGCGTGAGCGTGTCCTCGTCGGCGAGTTGGACGTTGATGTAGTGCGCGCCGTTTTCCCTGTTCTGCAGAAGCAGCTTCACGAAGTCCCCCGCCTTCGCCGTGGCAAGAAAGCCCACGATGACGAGGCCGTATTCTTCCGCGAGCTGCTTGTGCTCGGCGGTTGGCATGGTGGAAAACCCGTCGAAGCCGGCCTTCTTCACCGCCTCGATCTTGCGCTCGAGCGGCCACTCTTTTTTTTCGGTCGGGTAATCGACGAGCGACCACAGGTTGGCGATGTGGCGAATCTTCGGAGGATTGGATTTCTTCATCATTTTCCGCGGTTGGGGAACGTGAGTTCGGCGATGCCGGATTTATCGAGATCGCCGAAGCCTTCGGCCACCATGCGGTCGTATTGTTTCTTCGTGGCCTCGGAGAGCGGCAGATTCAAGCCCTGCTCCTTCGCCAAAGAAAGCGCGATGCCGCTATCCTTCGCGGCATGCGCGCCCGAGAAATAGCAGGCATGGTCGCGGTTCTGCATGTCCTCGCCGTCGGTCTTGAGCACCTGGGAGTTGGCGCCCGTTTGGGAAAAGACCTCCCGCAGCATGGTGAGGTCGAGCCCGAGGGCCGCGCCCAGGCCCAGGCCCTCCGCGAGGCCCGCGGTGTTGATGTTCATGACCATGTTCACGAGCGCCTTTACCTTCGCGGCGGAGCCGGTCGCGCCGATATGGCGGAGGGAAACGCTCAGATCCTTGAGAATCGGCTCCGCGCGCGCGAATGCCTCCGCCGAGCCGCCCGTCATGAGATAGAGCGTGCCTTCGCGCGCCTGCGTGATGCTCGACGCCATGCAGGCCTCGAGCGACTGGCCGCCGGCCTTTTCGACGAGCGCCTCGACTTCCTCGTGGACCTTCGGCGTGACGGTCGCGCAGTTCACGAAAAGTCTCCCCTTCGCTCCGATCAACAAGCTGTCGCCATCCGGAGAAAAGATTTTTTGCATGGCCGCATCGTCCGTCACGACCGTGATGATGACCTGCGCCAGCTCGGTGACGCGGGCAAGGGTGGGCGCCGCCTCCGCGCCGATTTCGCGGGCGAGGTCCTCCGCCAGCGGAGCGTGGCTGTCGTGGACTGCCGCCACCTGGTAACCGAGATCCTTGAGGCGCCGCGCCATGTTGGCGCCCATGCGTCCCACTCCGACAAATCCGATAATTTCCTTCATGAGGTTTCGATGAATGGTTGATTGCCACAGCCTCGCCCGGGGGGGTGAGACACTCCAGCCGCCGCAGAATACGAATTCGCCGGGCGGCGTCAGCATCTTTTTGCGATCGCCGCTTCCACGGCGCGGGCGGCCCGCCCTACGTGACCTCGCGGAGATGAATCGAATCGAAACGCTCCTCGCCGGCGCGGATGTCGCTTACGACGATGAGGCGGTCGCCGGCCTCGATGAGGCCGAGTTTTTTCAAGAGGTTCTCGGCGTCGGCCACGGTGTGCTCCGGACGCACGTTGAAGGACATCCGGATGGCGTGGGTGGCCCAGTTCAGCCCCAGGCGTCGGACGACTTCCTCGGTCGGCGCGAAGGCGAAAATGGGCGAATGGGACGGTCTCAGATGGCTCGTGTAGTCCGCCATGATTCCGCGGCGGGTGAAGACGACCAGCTTGCCGTTCGGAAACGAGTTCGCCAGCACGACCGCGGATTTCACGGCCTTGTGACGCGGATCGGTGATGATTGCATCGGCCGCATAGCCGGCTCCGCCGCTGCGCTCGATGCGCCGGGCGACGCGGTCGAAAATTTTCACGCACTCGACGGGATATTTTCCGACCGTGGTCTCGCCACTGAGCATGATGGCGTCGGCCTGCTCGAACACGGCGTTCGCGATGTCGGTGATCTCCGCGCGTGTGGGAAGCGGATTTTCAATCATCGACTCGAGCATGTGCGTGGCGACAATGACGGGGCGGCCGAGGGCCAGGCAACGCTTGATGATGCGGCGCTGGATGATCGGCAGCTCCTCCATCGGGCACTCGATGCCGAGGTCGCCGCGGGCGATCATGATGATGTCGGACGCCTTGATGATCGCGTCGATCACCTTGACCGCGTGCTGGTCCTCGACCTTCGCGATGACGCGGGCCTCGCTGCCGTGTTCGCGCAGCACGCTGCGGAGTTCCTCGATATCGGAAGCTTCGCGGCAGAAGCTGAGCGCGAAGAAATCGACGCCGACCTGGACGCCTACATCGATGTCGGCGAGATCCTTCGCAGTGAGGGGCGGGAGATTCACCTTCACGCCGGGGAGATTGATGTGGCGGCGGGAGCCGAGCTTGCCGGGCGTGAGGACTTCGCAGCGGATCTTGTTGTCCTGCTTGGCGAGCACCTTCATGTGCATCACGCCGTTGTCCACGAGCACGGTGTCGCCGACGTCGATGTCGTTGATAAGGCCGTCGTAATTCACATCCACGGAGTAGTTCTCGACGCTCACCGCGCCATGCACGGTGAACTCCATGATGTCGCCGATCTTGAGGTCGAGTTTCGTCGGCAGGTCGCCGGTGCGAATGGCCGGGCCCTGCGTGTCCATCAGCACGCCGGTCGATGCGCCAAGGGAATCGGCGACCTTGCGAATCGCAGGAACGATGGCGCGGACCCAGTCGTGGTTCGCGTGGCTCATGTTGAGCCGGAAGACATTCACTCCGGCTTCGATCAGCGCGCGCAGGTTCTCCGGCGATTCCGATGCGGGTCCCAGGGTCGCGATGATTTTGGTTCTCCGAAGCATAGCCCGTTCAGAAAGCTGAATGTTGGACGGATTGCAAGCAGGTGGCGTGCTCAGGCGCCGGCATTCACGGCAGCCGCAAAATCTATTCGCTCGAACTGCCGGCGCCGCGGTGCTGAACTCCCTCCATGAGCAAACCCAGGATCGCCGCGTTCGCAGGCAGCACCCGCTCCGGGTCGTTCAACAAACAACTGGTCAAACTCGCCGCGGAATCCGCACGGTCTGCCGGCGCCGACGTGACGGTCGTCGATCTGCGCGACCTCGCCCTCCCGCTCTTCGATCAGGATCTCGAGGCGACCGGCGGCCTGCCCGACGGAGCGAAGCGCTTCAAGACCCTGCTCCGCGAGAGCGACGGATTCCTGATCGCCTCGCCAGAATACAACAGCTCCATCACGGCCGCGCTCAAAAATGCCATCGACTGGGCGTCCCGCGCGGAATCGGACGACGAGCCGGCGCTGGCGGCATTTCGCGGCAAGGCCGCGGCGCTGCTCGCCGCTTCACCCGGCGCGCTGGGCGGATTGCGCGGGCTCGTGCATCTGCGCTCCATCCTCGGCAACATCGGCGTGATCGTTTTGCCCGATCAGGTCGCCATCTCCACCGCGCACGAGGCCTTCGACGAGGCGGGCCGGCTCAAGGACGGGCGCAAAGCCGCGCAGGTGGCGGACCTCGCCCGCGGACTCACCGGGTTCCTGGTGAAGCACGCGGGATAGCGGGCGGTCAGTCCTTTTTGCGAAGCAACTTCCAGAGCCAGCCGAGCGGATCGTAGAATTCATCGACCACGCGTTCCTTGAGCGGAATGATCGCGTTGTCCGTGATCGTGATGTGCTCGGGGCAGACCTTCGTGCAGCACTTCGTAATGTTGCAGTAGCCGATGCCGTGGGCCTGCTTCAATTCCGGCAGGCGGTCCTCGGTGTCGAGCGGATGCATCTCGAGCGCGGCGGTATAGACGAGGAAGCGCGGGCCGATAAACTCCTCGTGCTTGTTGTGGTCGCGCAGCACATGGCAGACATCCTGGCAAAGGAAGCACTCGATGCATTTGCGAAACTCCTGCACACGCTCGACGTCCTCCTGCATCATGCGCCAGGCGCCGTCCTCGCCCTGGGGCGCGCAGGGCTTGAAGGGCTTGATCTGTTTCTTGACCCGGAAATTCCATGACACGTCCGTGACGAGATCGCGGACGATCGGGAACGCTTTCATCGGCGTGATCGTCACCGGCTGCTCGATCGGGATCTGGTCGAGCCGCGTCATGCACATGAGCTTGGGCACGCCGTTGATTTCCGCGGAGCAGGAGCCGCATTTCCCGGCCTTGCAGTTCCAGCGGCAGGCGAGGTCGTTGGCCTGGGTGGCCTGGATCTTGTGGACGACGTCGAGCACGACCATGCCGTCGGAGATTTCCGTGGTGTAGTCCACGAGCTTGCCGCCGTCGGTTTCGCCGCGCCAGATTCTGAAGGTGACGGTCTTCATTTCATCTCCTCGATGATTTGTTTCAGTTCTTCGGGCATTTCGGGGATCGCCTCGCGGCGCAGTTGCATCGCGCCGTCGGGACCTTTCCAGACGACCATGTTCACCGCGCCAAACGCGGGATCCTTCGCTTCGTAGTCCTCGCGGAAATGGCCGCCGCGGCTCTCCTTGCGCTCGAGCGCGGAGCGTGTGATCGCCTCGGAAACCGTGAGGAGGTGCTTCAAATCGATGGCCGTGTGCCAGCCGGGATTGTATTCCCGATGGCCATACACGGCGACTTCGGCGGCCCGCTTCGAGAGCTTGCCGATGCCTTCGAGGGCGGCGGTCATTTCGTCCTCGCGGCGCACGATGCCCACGAGGGCCTGCATCATGTCCTGGAGTTCGTATTGCACCTGATACGGGCCTTCGGCACTGCCCCCGCGCTCGGCGCCGCGGTCGAAAGGCGCGAGCGCCTCGCGGGAGGCGGCCTCGACTTCGTCAGAGCTGATCTCGACCGCGGGATTCTCCTTCGCATACTTCGCCGCGTATTCGCCGGCGCGCTTGCCGAAGACGAGCAGATCGGACAGCGAATTGCCGCCGAGGCGATTCGCGCCGTTCAAGCCGGCGGCGCATTCGCCCGCCGCGAAGAGGCCCGGGACGTTCGACATCTGGCTGTCGCCGTTCACGCGAATGCCGCCCATGGCGTAGTGCGTCGTGGGGCCGATCTCCATCGGCTCCTTCGTAATATCGAGATTCGCGAGCTGCATGAACTGGTGATACATGCTGGGAAGCTTCTTTTTGATGTGCTCCGGCGCGTTGGCGATTTTTTCCTTGATCCACGCGATGTCGAGAAACACGCCGCCGTGCGGGCTGCCCCGGCCGGCTTTCACCTCGCGCATGATGCAGCGGGCGACATGGTCGCGCGTGAGCAGCTCGGGCGGGCGGCGCGCGCTCTTGTCGCCCTGCGTGTAGCGCCAGCCCTCCTCGGGATCGGTCGAGGTCTGCGATTTGTAGTTGTCCGGAATGTCGTCGAACATGAAGCGCTTGCCCTCCTTGTTGCGCAACACGCCGCCCTCGCCGCGCACGGCCTCGGTGACGAGCAGCCCCATCACGCTCGGCGGCCAGACCATGCCGGTCGGATGGAATTGAATGAACTCCATGTCGAGCAGCTCCGCGCCCGCGTGGTAGGCCAGCGAGACGCCGTCGCCGGTGCCTTCCCAGGAATTGCTGGTGATCTTGTAGGCGCGGCCGAGTCCGCCGGTGGCGACCACGACGGCCTTCGATTTGAAAATCCGGAACCGCCCGCGCTCGCGGTCGTAGGCCAGCGCGCCGGAGACGCGATCGCCATCCTTGAGGAGCGTGACGATCGTCTGCTCCATGTGGACGCCGATGCCCTGGTGGACGCCCCGATCCTGGAGCGTGCGGATCAGCTCGAGGCCGGTGCGGTCGCCGACGTGCGCGAGGCGCGGGTAGCGATGGCCGCCGAAATTGCGCTGGAGGATTTTGCCATCCTTCGTGCGATCGAACACGGCGCCCCAGGCTTCGAGATCGTGGACGCGCGCGGGCGCCTCCTTTGCGTGGAGTTCCGCCATGCGCCAGTTGTTGACGTATTGGCCGCCGCGCATCGTGTCGGCGAAATGCACGCGCCAGTTGTCGCGGTCGTCCACATTGCCCATCGCCGCCGCCATGCCGCCTTCGGCCATGACCGTGTGGGCCTTTCCGAGCAGGGATTTGCAGACGAGGCCGACTTTCACGCCGGCGGCGGAGGCCTCGATGGCCGCGCGCAATCCCGCGCCGCCCGCGCCGATCACCAGGACGTCGTATTCGATTGTTTCGTAGTTGCTCATGTTAAAAAAGTCGCACGTCGTGCCAGATGCCCATCGAGCAGAGGCGCACGTAAACGTCGCTGAAGCCGACCCAGAACAAGCTCACCCATGCCCATAGCATGTGCCGGCGATTCAGGCAGCTCACGGCGTTGTAGCAGCTCGAACACGGCGATTTCGAGAGCTTGTCCCGGAATCCGCCGATCAAATGCCGGAGCGAGTGGCAGCCGCAGGTGTAGCCGGCGAGGAGCACGACGTTTACCGCGAGCACGAGCGTTCCGATGCCGACCCCGAAATGGGCGACGCCGGCCGCATCCTTGAACCAGAGCGCCTTCCATGCGTCGTGCCCGAGGAGGAAAATGAAAGCCAGCGCGAGGTAGAGGAAATAGCGGTGGGCGTTCTGCAGGAGGAAGGGGAAATACTGCTCGCCGAGATAGGTCTTGCGGCCCTCGCCCACGGCGCAATTGAGCGGGTCGGCCGAGAACGCCTTGTAGTAGGCGCCCCGGTAATAATAGCAGGTGAAGCGGAATCCCGCCGGCACCCAGAGCACGAAAAACGCCGGCGAGAAGATGAGCCACGCCGGCCACCAGCCCGGTTTCGGGCCGAAAAGCGCGTGCGGCGAATTTCCAAAAATCTCCGGCGAATAAAAGGGCGAGACGTAATCCGCGCCGTTCCCGTCGAACCAATAATGCGCCCCCTGCAGGGCGGCCCAGGTCGAGTAAACGATGAAGGCCGAAAATCCGAGAAACACGGCCAGAGGCTGAACCCACCACACATCGCGGCGCAGGGTTTGTCCGAAGGCGGGAGGTTCTATCGAGACGCTGGGATTCGGCATAATGGATACGTTTGGCTTTTAGCGGAGCGGGTTGCGCGTTCCGTCACAATGCGGGCGTTCGGACACCTGCAAGCTGGAACGCCATGGCACCCGGCGGCTTCGCTCATGTTGTTGTCGGGGGTGCTCACGAATCAATGGTTAATTTCTTCCATTCGTAGGACCGCGGATCCCGAGGCGCAGCCCATCCGTTGGCGGGAACTCTCCCGTTTTTGCGAACCGGCGCGCGGAGGGCGTTCGCGCGATCACCGCTGGCAATTTCCGCAAAGCATTTCCCAAGCAATGCGGGGCGTTTCGATTGAAACGCTGCTTGGGTCCGGGATTATGCCCCTGCGCTCCCGATCCGAGCCGGCGCCTCCCCGGCTGCCGGCTGCAGCCTGCCAGCCTCCGCCGATGCGGAATTTCCTCGGGAACGAGTTTGTCTATTGCGTGATCTCGCAGCGAGCCGGCGGGCTCTCTATCGGCATCAATATGAATCCGGACCAGCGCTGCAACTTCGACTGCATCTACTGCGAGGTGGATCGCAGCCGCCGGGGCGGACCGAGCCGCGTGAAAGTCGGCCTGATGATCGCGGAACTCGAGCGGCTATTGACGATGGTCCATGCCGGAAGGTTGCGCGATCTCGGCTACCAACCCACCCAGCCGGAGCTGCTTCCCTTCAAAGGAGTCGCGCTGAGTGGCGACGGCGAACCGACGCTCTGTCCAAATTTCCGGCAGGTCGCGGAAGCCATCGTGCATCTCCGCGCGCGCCGCGAGTTCCCGTTTTTCAAAATCGTCCTCATCACGAATGCCACCGGGCTTCACCTCCCCGACATTCGGGCCGGCATCGCATCGTTCGGCGCCGGCGACGAAATCTGGGCGAAGCTCGACGCAGGCACCCAGGCTTACATGAACGCCGTGAATCGCCCGCGGGCATCCATCAAACTCGTGTTGAAAAACATCCGCGATCTCGCGCGCACGCGCCCCGTCGTCATCCAAAGCCTGTTCCCCTCGATCAACGGCGCGGAGCCGCCGGCTGACGAAATTGCCGCCTACGCGGGACGCCTGCGCGACCTGAAGGAGGCTGGCGCGCAGATTCCGCTCGTGCAGATTTATTCCGCGCACCGGCCCGCCATGGATGCGAATTGCACCCACCTGCCGCTGCGCGCGCTGTCGAAGATCGCGCGCACGATCCGGGAAACGACCGGCTTGAACGCGGAGGTCTTTTAATCGCTCGTCTTTCCCCGGCGGAGCGGCTATGGGAATTCATTGACGCGGAAGTTTCCAAATCAATCCAAACCACAATCGTGACCGGAAATCTCATCCAGGCGCTGGCGGAGTCCAAGGTGTATCGGGACTACGAGCGGGCGTTCAGCGAGGCCACGGGCCTGCCCGTGTCGCTGACTCCGATTGGGTCGTGGAAAATGCCCCACGCCGGCAAGAAATCGGCGAATGATTTTTGCGAGACAATGGCAGCCAAAAGCCGTTCGTGTTCTGCATGCATGGGCACCCAGGAAAAGTTGACGAAGGAGTCCGACGGCAGCCCGCGCACGGAGCGTTGCGAAATGGGCATGTTCGACAGCGCGGTGCCGGTGAAGGTCGGCGACGCGCTCATCGGCTTCCTCCAGACGGGCCAGGTCTTTTGCAAAAAGCCGACGGCGGCGCAGTTTTCCCGCGTTGCCAAAAAGCTGTCGAGCTGGGGCGTGCCGGTGGACGCCCGACTCGAGGAGGCCTATTTCAACACCCGCGTGATGACCCCGGCGCAATACCAGTCGATGGTCCAGTTGCTCACGATCTTTGCGCAGCATCTTTCGATGGTGACCAATCAGGTGCTGGTGCAGCAGGACAACGCCGAGCTGCCGATGATCACGCGGGCGAAGGCCTTCATCAAGGGCAACCAGGCGGAGGATCTCTCGCTCGGCCAGGTCGCAAAGGCCGTCAACACGAGCACCTTCTATTTTTGCAAGATGTTCAAAAAGGCGACCGGCCTGAACTTCACCGAATATCTCTCGCGGGTGCGGATCGAGAAGGCAAAGAACCTCCTGCTCAATCCGAACCTGCGCGTAAGCGAGATCGCCTTCGAGGTCGGTTTCCAATCGCTCACGCACTTCAACCGCGTGTTCAAGAAAATCGCCGGACAATCGCCGACCGAGTATCGCCTGCAACTCACGCCGGCGTAGAAACACCGCTGGACGCCGTCGGTTCGGAACCCTCCGCAAAAACGGAGAGCGATTCGCCAATTTCCGGTTATCCGCCCAGCCGCGACGTATGGAACTCTCGCCGCAATGAAAACAGCCGAACCAAGCCCGACAGAAACCGCCCCCGCCACGCGAAACAAAGCCCTGCTCGCATGGGTCGAGACGATCCGCGCGCTCTGCGAACCGGAGAGTGTGCATTGGTGCGATGGGTCGCAGGAGGAATATGACCGCCTCTGCGAGTCGATGGTCCAGGCCGGCACGTTCACGCGCCTGAATCCCAAAAAGCGCCCGAACAGCTTTCTCGCCCTGTCCAACCCGAGCGACGTCGCGCGAGTCGAGGATCGCACGTTCATCTGCAGCCAGCGCAAGCGCGATGCGGGCCCGACGAACAACTGGACTCCTCCCGCCGAGATGCGCGCGAAGTTGCAGGGCCTCTTCGCCGGCTGCATGCGCGGGCGGACGATGTATGTCGTGCCGTTCAGCATGGGCCCGCTCGGCTCCCCGATCTCGCACATCGGCGTGGAAATCTCCGACTCGCCCTACGTCGTCGTGAACATGCGGATCATGACACGCATGGGCCAGCCCGTGCTTGATGTGCTCGGCGCGAACGGTGCTTTCGTTCCGTGCATCCATTCGGTCGGCGCGCCGCTCGAACCGTGGCAGGACGACGTTCCATGGCCTTGCAACAAGGAGCAAAAATACATCGTCCATTTTCCGGAGACCAGGGAGATCTGGTCCTATGGAAGCGGCTACGGCGGCAACGCGCTGCTGGGCAAGAAATGTTTCGCCCTGCGCATCGCCTCCTGCATGGCCCGCGATGAAGGCTGGATGGCCGAGCACATGCTGATCGTCGGCGTGGAATCGCCCGAAGGTAAGAAAGATTACGTGGCCGCCGCCTTCCCCAGCGCCTGCGGAAAAACGAACTTCGCGATGTTGATCCCGCCGGCCGAGTTCAAGGGCTGGAAGGTCACGACCGTCGGCGACGACATCGCATGGATCAAGCCGGGACCGGACGGACGCCTTTACGCGATCAATCCCGAGGCCGGCTACTTCGGCGTCGCGCCGGGCACCTCCGCGAAGTCGAACGCGAACGCACTCGCAAGCTGTCGCAAGGACACCATCTTCACCAACGTGGCGCTCACGCCGGATGGCGATGTCTGGTGGGAAGGCCTTACGGACCAGCCGCCCGTCCTGCTCACCGACTGGACCGGCAAGGAATGGACGCCCGGCTGCGGCCGGCTCGCCGCCCACGCGAACGCCCGTTTCACCGCCCCCATGGCCAACAACCCCGTGCTCGACGACAAGGCCGACGATCCCGCCGGCGTGCCGATCAGCGCCTTCATTTTCGGCGGCCGCCGCGCGACGACGATGCCGCTCGTGTTCCAGGCATTCAACTGGATCCACGGCACGTATCTGGGCGCGACGATGGGATCGGAAATGACCGCCGCCGCCGCCGGCACCGTCGGTCAGGTGCGGCGCGATCCCATGGCGATGCTGCCATTCGCGGGTTACAACATGGGCGAATATTTCGGCCATTGGCTGGAGATGCGCAAAGAAATGACGCGGCCCCCGAAAATTTTCCATGTGAACTGGTTCCGGAAAAGCGAGAATGGCAAGTTCCTGTGGCCCGGCTTTGGCGACAACATGCGCGTGCTCAAATGGATCATCGACCGCTGCCACGGCACGGTCTATGCGGAGGAAACTCCGCTGGGCTGGATGCCGCGTCCACAGGACATCGACATCACCGGCATCAAAAACTACACCGCCGAGACGCTCCAGGCGGCCCTCGCCATCGACGTCCAGGGCTGGAAGCGCGAAGTCATGCTCCAGGATGAACTGTTCTTCGACCTCAACGCGGACCTGCCAAAGGAACTGCTCTTCCAACGCGAGTTGCTCATCTCGCGGCTGTAATCCATCACCCCACTTCGAGGGCCCGTGCCGCCGTGCGGCGCGGGCTGCTCGCCGAAATCTTATGCAATCCCACATCCGATGAACTGGTTCACTCAACTCATCCAGGGCGAGACCGTCGCCCACGCCGTCCTCGTCCTCTCCGTCGTCGCCGCGCTCGGGCTGGCGCTCGGCGCCCTCAAAATCCAGGGCATCGGACTCGGCATCGCCGGCGTCCTTTTCTCCGGCCTCGCCCTCGGGCATTTCGGCATCCGCATCTCCACCCCCGTCCTCGAGTTTGCCCGCGAGTTCGGACTCATCCTCTTCGTTTACACGATCGGCATGCAGGTCGGCCCCGGCTTCTTCGCCTCGCTGCGCAAGCAGGGGCTGCCGCTCAACATCATGGCCGCATCGATCGTGATCCTCGGTTCCGCAATCACCGTCGCCATCGCAAAGTTCGCGCATGTCCCCATGGCCGCCGCCGTCGGCCTTTTCTCCGGCGCGACCACAAACACGCCTTCGCTGGGCGCCGCGCAGGAGGCGATCCGCAGCCTGCCGCATGTCCCGCCCGATGCCGCCGCGATGCCCGGCCTCGGCTATGCCGTCGCCTATCCGTTCGGCATCATCGGCATCATCCTCACGATGCTGGTTCTGCGCAGTCTGTTCCGCGTCGATCTCAAAAAGGAAACCGCGGAGCTGCTCAGCCGCGAAGGCGCCAAGCCCACGAAGCTCTCACACCTCAACCTGCTCGTCAGGAATCCGAACCTCGAAGGCCAGCAGATCGACCCGCTCCTCGAATCCCTCGGCGTCGTCGTCTCGCGAATCCAGCACGATGGGAAGGTGGAGCTCGCCAAAGCGGGAGAGGTCATTCACGTCGGCGACACGCTGCTCGCTGTCGGTCCGGCTGAAAAACTCGAGGAACTCCGCATCATCGTCGGAGAGGTCAGCCCCGTGGATTTGCGCACCCTCGACAGCAACCTCGTCGTGCGTCGCGTTATCGTCACGAAGAAGGCGATTCTCGGCAAGCGGCTCGACGAGCTGAGCTTCCTCGAGAACAACGAAGTGGCCGTCACGCGCGTGACTCGGGCGGAGATCGAGCTGAGCGCCACTCCCTACCGGCGCGTGCAGTTTGGCGACATGCTCGTTCTCGTCGGGCGCGAAGAAGATCTCGCCAGCGTATCGAAGTCGCTCGGCAATTCCGTGAAGCAGCTCAACCACACGGAGCTCATCCCGATCTTCGTGGGCATCGGCCTCGGCGTGCTGCTGGGCAGCGTCCCCATTGCCTTCCCCGGCATTCCCGCCCCGGTCCGCCTCGGTCTCGCCGGAGGACCGCTGCTGGTCGCCATCGTGCTGAGCCGGATCGGCCGGATCGGCCCGCTCCTTTGGTATATGCCGAACAACGCAAATTTCGCCATCCGCGAAATCGGCATCGTCCTCTTCCTCGCCTGCGTGGGACTGCACTCCGGCGAAAAATTCGTCGATACGCTCGTGCACGGCGACGGACTCAAATGGATGCTCCTGGCCGTCCTCATCACCGTGGTGCCGCTCATGCTGGTCGGCCTGGCAGCCCGCGTTGTCCTGAAGACGAATTACGTGACGATCTGCGGTCTCCTGGCGGGAAGCATGACCGATCCGCCAGCGCTCGCCTTCGCGAACACCGTCAGCGGCTCCGACGCCCCGTCGATCTCCTACGCGACCGTCTATCCGCTGACCATGCTCCTCCGCGTCGTTTGCGCGCAGTTGCTGATCCTGATTTTCATGTAGAACCACCTCGCCGCGCATGGCCGCCGGGCCTTCGCCGAACTCTGCGATGTCTCTGCAATCGAGCGCGGTTTTGCGGCCAAAGTGGAAAACCGTTTCAATAACACGCTCGTTGAGGCTGGCGCCGTCGCCACTTGACGCGTATGCATTCGGCAAACAAACTGCATACGCATGAAAACCCGCGTTACCATCACGCTCGATCCCGCCGCTCACCAACGCGCCAAACGAACGGCTCGCGCCCGGAAGACCAGTGTTTCCGGTTTGATTGAATCCCTCCTTCAATCCGCAGCAGCACCCGGGTCGTCTTCGCTCGTCGATCAGATGACCGGGTCCGCCTCTTTGCGTTTTTCCGCCGAAGGTTCCGATCCTCTCTACGACGCCTTGCATTCCAAATATCTCGAACCATGAAAGTGCTGCTCGATAATGATGTTCTCCTCGATGTCGCGCTGGCACGCGAACCGCATGTGAGCGCCAGTGCCGGCGTTCTGCGCTGGGCGGAAAAAGGGGGCAATGCGGCCGTCGCCTGGCATTCTCTCACCAATTGCGCCTATCTCTTGAAAGGTTCCGGACGCACCTTTCTCCGACCGCTTCTCCAGATCGTGACCGTGGCCGCAGTCGGGAACGCGGATGCACGGCGCGCCCTCGCTCTTCCGATGAAAGATCTTGAAGATGCCTTCCAATCAGCTGCTGCTCTGGCTTGGGGGGCCGATTTTATCGTTACACGCAATCTGGACGACTATCGACATTCCCCTGTTCCAGCGCTTGCCCCAACCGCATTTTTGAAAAAAATCGCCTGAGCGGCCCTTGCCATGGCCAAACGACTCGCCGCCGAAACCGTCGAAACCCTCAAGCACGACAGGGCGAAGCGGAAAGACATCCCCGCGGCCGGGCATCAATCCGTGCTCGACGAGACGCGGAAGCATCCCATGGAAATCCGCTAATGGCCTTCACGGTGCCGTTGTTCTACGAATTCATGAAACGGGCGATCCCGACCTTCAAACGTTGAGCCTCCGCGAATGCGCGAGTTTCCGCATCGCCGACACCGTCACCGACAGCACCCCCGGGCAGGTTCGGCATCCACACCGCCCACAAGCGGCTCGTTCGAAAATCGCATGTTGGCGTTCGCGCCAATCCCCAACCGCTGACGAATCGCAGGCCATCGGACAATTTCGGGAGAGGTTCCGCCAAAGGATACGAAGCCGGGGCGGGGCGGACGGCGTTAGCTGTGAGGCATGAAGTCCAGCGCCACCCTCGACGCGAACGAAGCGGTCGCGTCGGTCGCCTATCGGTTGAGCGAAACGATCGCGATCTATCCGATCACCCCGTCCTCGCCGATGGCCGAATGGTGCGATGAATGG
>JAQTOP010000061.1 GCA_028713285.1 Terrimicrobiaceae bacterium | reverse complement strand
TCGCCTGGCTTCAGAACTACCGCCGCCTCTGTATCCGCTGGGAAAAGTCCCTTCCCGCCTTCCAAGGTTTCCTTCATCTCGCCTGCGCTCTTCTCCTTCTCAAAGGGGTTTTGGGATAGCTTCTAGACGCGATCGTGAATTCGCCGATAATCACGTGCCCATGGACCGGAAAATCCTTGTCGGTATCGGGTTCGTTGCAATTCCAGATATACTTATCTTTAAAGCCGCTCCGCTTGAGATTGAGCGTCATGTCCTCCCAGTAAGTGTATTCTCCGTGCAATGGGTCATCAGGAATCAACCAATCAGTGTTCTTGCCGGCTCCTCGCACGAGAACGACGGGCAGATCATCGGATGACGGTGGAACAAGCGCGAGTTTCTTCAACGAGATGTTTTTGTTTACCTCAGCGCCGGGGGTGGTGCTGTTGGCGGCAAAGCTCATCGGCGCGTATCGCTCGGCGCTGTCTTGAGCGAAGACTTGGTAAGTGGTATTCGGGCGAATGCCGGAGACCTTGTAGGTGCCGAGTTGTTCAGTATTGGCTGATGAGAGAGCTGCGATACCGGATGCCCCAAAATCGGCATTGCTTTTTGACGAAACGCTTACTTTTACACCGGAAATTGGATCGCCGGTTTGGGCGTCGATCACTCGGCCTGTGAGAGTACCGGTTAGTGCGGTTGGATCGGTGAATGCACTTCCGGTGACCTGTCTTGTGAGAATGTTT
The DNA here is from genome assembly GCA_028713285.1 of Terrimicrobiaceae bacterium. Lineage (GTDB taxonomy): Bacteria > Verrucomicrobiota > Verrucomicrobiia > Chthoniobacterales > JAATET01 > JAATET01. The sequence continues at coordinate 20,147 of JAQTOP010000061.1, read as the reverse complement.
TGGCCATCGCTGAAAGTAATGAAGCCGACGGACTTTTCCGCGACTGTCGGTGCATAGCGGAGGGTTACATTTTGAGATTGGCCGGGCCCGAGGGAATATGCTCCTCCCGACACAACGCTAAATGGCGCAGAAACGTTCGCCGAACCGACCACAGTGCCTTTCGAAGCATTGGTAACACTGATTGCCTGGTCGGCGGTCTTGCCAATTTGCAACGCTGGGAAAGCGATCGTGTCATTCGGAGTGACTGCTATTCTCGAAAGCGTGTTAAGTAATAGGCCGGTGGTTACAAGAACTGGAGTCGTGTGATTCGTGTTGGTGCCAATTCCGAGTTGGCCGGCGTCGTTTTTCCCAGTCGCCCAAAGCGTGCCGTCGGTTTTTACAAATAATGTGTGGTTATCGCCTGCTATGACGAAGGCGACATCAGTCGCCACCGGAACTGGAGTAGTGCAATTCGTGGTTGTTCCGTTACCAAGTTGGCCAGAGCGGTTGGATCCAGTCGCCCAGAGCGTGCCGTCTTTCTTGATGAACAGGGTATAATCGTCCCCGGCGGCTACCGAGGCGACATTAGTCGCCACCGGCTCCGGAACGGTGCGACTCTTGGTCGTGCCATCTCCAAGCTGGCCGTAAAAGTTGTATCCAGTCGCCCAGAGCGTGCCATCTGTTGTGACGAATAAAGTGTGACTGCGCCCAGTCGATACGGTGGCGACATTAGTTGCTATCGGAACTGGAGTGATTCGTTTCGTAGCTGTGCCATCGCCAAGATTCCCGGATTGGTTATTGCCAGTCGCCCAAAGGGTGCCGTCTGTCTTGATGAATAGAGTGTGATAAAGTCCGGTCGATACGGAGGCGACATTAGTCGCCACCGGCTCCGGAGTGGTGCGAGTCATAGTTGTACTATCTCCAAGCTCGCCATAAAAATTGTCTCCAACCGCCCAGAGCGTGCGATCCGTTTTGATGAATAAAGTGTGACTGCTCGCAGTCGAGACGGAGGCGATATCAGTCGCGACCATCTTTGGGACAACGTAATAGTTGCCGCGTGTGCCATTTCCAAATTGTCCAGAGTAGTTCAACCCGGTCGCCCAGAGGGTACCATCCGTTTTGACGAATAGGGTGGCAGCATACGCAGCCGAAACGAAGGCGACATTGGTCGTCACCGGCTTTGGAAGATTGCGCTGATTCATACTTGTGCCATCTCCCAGTGCGCCGTAGTAGTTGTCTCCAACCGCCCAGAGTGTGCCGTCGGATTTCACAAATACTGAATGGTCGCTGCCGGCTCCGAGAGTGCCAGCATATGCATATGGGCTGCAGAGGACTGCCGCGACAAGCCATTTAGCAAAGACGCGTTTTGGCCAGTTCATACAGGCGATGGGCAGTAAAAGGTGTAGGCTACAGAGGGCTGCGCAACCATGGTTGATAGAAGCGTCCGTTCGATTCAGGTGCGGTGTTAAGCTTTCCGTCGTGAACTACCAGGCGTTGAATCCTCCGGCGTAGCCTTCGCCTTCGGACATGATGTCGCCTTTGTCGGTGAGGCGGAAATCCTTCACCCGGCCGTCCGTGCCGAAGAGAGCTTTCGAGGTTTGCACGTGCATGAAGGGACCGGCGTAGGGGATCATTCGCTTCCAGTTCTGGCCGCCCCATACCCAGATTTCCCCGTGGCCGGTGATTTGTTTGGCCGAAGGTTCGCCCCAAGCCCTGATCACCTGGCTTTTCGACATGCCCACCCGGATCATCGGAGTTTCTTCCTCGGAGCTTCCGGTCGTCGCAGCTTCTTCGTGTGAAGCTGACGAGGTTCCCGTTTCGGTGGTGCCGCAGCCGATCATCGCCGCTGGAACGGCGGCGAATAGAAGATATTTTAGGAGAAGTTTCATTTTCTGTGAATGAGGAGACGATTTGAACGCGATGTGTGTCTGCGCAGGCTCGGGATGAATCGGAGCCAGGACGATCGGTTAGAACATGGAAGACAGTAAGGTAGGGAATTGTGGATTTTTCCCTGTGAATCCGACGAACAACCTTACGAAATTACGGGGGAAATTTCCGGGCAGTGTGGGGGAGTGCTTGTGTGGGTGCAAGCAATTTGAGGGCTGTGGTGTTTATTTCTGCTCAATGAAGGCGCAGATCGGGGACTTTACGGGGAGTCTGGGGACTTTGAGGGGGCATTTTTCGCGCAATCTGGAATTGAATGCGCGCGACAGAGCTTCAAATCTTCCGACGACTCGAGAATTCATTCTGTGGACCGATTGGTTGGATTTTACCAAAAAATGGGAGGAGATCGGACTGCGCCTGGGTTTCGGGTTGCGAGGCTGGAAGCCTCGCGGGACAGGCTGGAAGCCTGTGCTCCCCGATTTTATGAGGCGGACCAGGCGGCGATTGCGTCCAGGTCGCGGGGCGTGATGGGTTGCTCCGGGAGCAGGGGGGCGTCCAGGTGTTGCGGGCGCAGGTCGCCGCCCTGCCAGATCCAGGCGTCGGCGGAATACGGGCCCACGCGGCGCGGATCGCTCCACGTGTGGATCGAGAGCAGGCGCGCGCCGATGGCGGCGGCGAGGTGCATCGGGCCGCTGTCCACGCTCACGACCGCGCGGGCGAGCCGCAGCAGCCCGATGAGCTCGGCGAGCGTTGTGCGGTTGGCCAGGTTAATGACGTTGCCCGGCAGGGCCGCGGGCGCGACGCCGATGCCTGCGAGCACGACCGGAGCGGGAGCGAGGCGCTCGCAGAGGCCGATGATATCGGCGTCGGCGAGGGATTTGCCGGGGCCGCGTGCGAAGGGATGCAGCAGGATGAAGTCGTTCGGCAGGGCCCGCTCGATCGGCTCGCCCGGGCCGAGAGGGAATTCGGGCCGGGTCGGAATTTCGAGGCCGAGCAATGGGAGGACGGAGAGGTAGCGGTCCACGGCGTGCTGGCGCGGGGTGACGGCGGCAGTCTGCTCGTAAAATGCCGTGGCGCCCTCGCGGGCGTCGGAGAGACCGATGCTGTGCGCGGCACGCGAGGCCCGGACGATGAGCGCGCTGCGGAGGAGGCCCTGCAGATCGATTGCGAGCGCGGGCCGGCGGTCGCGCAGGCCGGCCAGCCATTGGGCGGCGCGGAGGGTGCCGGTCACGCCGCGGTAGCGCTCGCGGGCGAAGGGGATGCGCTCGGCGACGGCGGGATTCTCCGCGAGGACGGGCTCCCAGCGCGGATCGATCACCCACGCGAGCCGCGCCCGCGGGAAGGCACGGTGCAGTGCGGCCGCGACGGGCAGTGCGTGGACGACGTCGCCGAGCGAGCCGGGCTTGACGAGGAGAATGGCCGAGGGATCGACCGGCGGGCTGCGATCCTCCCTCATCGACCGGTCGTTGCTACCGGCCCACGGAGAGGCGCTCGGCGAGCTTTTCCGGCAGGCCGGCGGCGAGGATGGCGGCCTGCGCGGCGGCGATGTCGTATTCGATGCGCCGGAGTTCGATCTCGTTGCTCACGGTATCGTAGATGCAATAGGAGGCGCGCCAGTCGCCGTCGCGCGGCTGGCCGACGCTGCCGACGTTGATGAGATATTTTTTGCCCTGCTGGAGCGGCAGGATGTCGAGCGGGAGCGAGCGCACGCTGCCGTCGCGCACGTAGGCCTTCGGCGAATGCGTATGGCCGATGAAGCAGAGGGTCGTGTGCTGGTAGCTGAAGCTCGTGGCGGCGTCGAGCTGGTTGAAGATGTAGGCCCACTTGTGCGGCGTATCGAGCGTGGCGTGGACGATGGTGAAATCGCGCACCTGCCGCTGCAGCCGCAGCTCGCGCAGCCAGCTTTTCTCGTCCTCGTTCAACTGCTCGCGGGTCCAGTGGATGGCCTCCTCGGCGAGGGGGTTGAAGCCCTCCTGCTCGGTGATCATCGAGGCCTGCTCGTCGTGATTGCCCTTCACGGTCGGGCACTCGAGATCGCGCACGAGGGCGAGGCATTCGCGCGGGTTCGCGTTGTAGCCGACGATGTCGCCCATGCAGACGTAGTGCGTGCAAAGCTGGGTGCGGGCGTCGGAGAGCACGGCCTCGAGGGCCTGGAGGTTGGCGTGAATATCGCCGAAGATTGCAAAGCGCATGAACGGATCAGTGGCCTTCTTTTATCCGCTGGTCCGCGGGAATTCCAAGTTTCTCTTCGAGTTCCTTCAAGAGCGTGATGACGCGGGGGACCCGCTGGCCGGGGCCCTCGTCGTAAAGCGCCTTGAGCGTATCGTAGGCTTCGCGCTCGCGTCCGGGAATCTGCGCGACCTCGTAGGCGGTCATGCGGCGCAAGTAGGGGCGCGCGCCGGGTTTGCCGGCGGCGGTGGCAAAGGCGGTGGCGGCGGAGGAGTGATCGTCGAATTTGTCGCGTTCGAGAATCGCGAGTTTCTCCCAAAGGTTCGCGCTGTCGGGATTCGAGCGCAGGCCGTCCTCGTAGAATTTTTTGCCGACTTCCCAATACTGCCGCTCCGCGCGGCGGCGCAGGACTTCGCTGGGCTGGGACTTGTCCTCGAATGCGGCGATGGAGGCATTCCACGCCATGTGCCATGCGGACATGTCCCAATAGAGAATCGACTTCGGCTGGAGCGTGGTGACGGTCTGGAACAAGCCGGCCATGCGGCCCCATTCGACGTTTTGCCAGGCGTTGTTCGCTTCGATCCACAACACGGCGGCGACCAGCGAGCGGAAGCCGCTGAGCGCGGCGACGAAGCCCATTTGCCCGACCTTCTCACGCAGCGGCAGATCGAGGCTCGCGGTGCGGAAGCCGGCGGCTCGCTGGAGCCTGGTGAGATGGATTTCGTAGGGCAGCCGCGCGGCTCCGAAGAGGAGCAGCAGACCGATGGCGGCGGCGGCGCGCTTCATAGCTCGCGGTTCGAGAAGAAGAAGCAGGCCAGCAGGAAATAGACGGCGACGTAGAGGAGCCCGAGCGCGCCGGTCTGCGCGAAGAGCGCAAAGGGGATGGGGTTGCCCACGACGATGTCGTCCGTGAGGCTGAAGGCCTGAAGATCCGGGAAGAGGAGGGCGATGAGCGCGAGCGCGGGCCGCGTCCACCAGCGGATGTCCATTCCCTCGAGCCAGTATTCCCGCGCCGTGGCCTGGAGGTGGCCGATGAAGTAGATCGCGATGGTGATCATCATCGTGAAGATCGCCGAGCTGGCGAAGGCGCTGATCATGAGGGTGAGCGCCGCGAGCAGCGCGGCCTTCACGAAAATGATCGCGATGCCGGGGGCGAGATTCGCATTGAAGGTGGCGGCCTGGATCGAGGCGATTTCCCGCATGAGGTCTTCCGCGTTGATCTGCTTCTGGGTGAACGCGGCGCGGATTTCCTCGATCGCGCCCTGCTCGCGCAGCCAGAGGACGGCGAGAAACAGAGCCGTCATGATCGCGATGGAAATCCCGAGCAGGAGCAGGATGCCGAGCAGCTTGCCAGCAAGGTATTCGTAGCGCGGGACGGGCTTGGCCAGGATGGTGAAGGTGGTGCGGTCCTCGAGATCCTTGGGCAGCAGCATCGCGGTCGCGAGGATCGCGATGAGCGCGGTGAAGATGGACATCGCGCCAAGCGAGATGTCCTTGAGCATTTGGAACTCCTCCTCCGGCGTGAGCTTCGCCATGAAGAACGAATTCCCGATGACGAGGAGCGCGAAGATAAGCAGGAAGTAGAAAATCTTGAGCCGCGTGAGTTCGGTGAGGGTGTTCCATGCCAGCGCCGAGATGCGGGTGGGCGAGAAGATGGGGGCCCGATCGTTCATGCGGGGCGGCGTGGTGATCGTTTGCCCGGCACGGGGAAGCGCGTGCCGACGTCCCCGCCGCGCGCGGCCGCGAGGAGGACTCCGTCGCGACGGCCGTCGGCGACGACGGTCTCGATCCCGCCCGTGATCGCGATTTTTACGGCGGCGAGCTTGGCGGCCATGCCGCCGACGGAGTTCTCGCCCTTTTCCGGGAGCACGAGCGCATGGGCGGAGTCGATGTCGCGGATGACGGGCACGCGCCGATGGTTCGCATCGAGCACGCCGTCGGCGCTCGTGAGGATGATGAGCAGGTCGGCTTCCACGAGGAGGGCGATCTCGGCGGAGAGGCGGTCGTTGTCTCCGAAGTTCAGCTCCTCGACGGCGACCGAGTCGTTTTCGTTGAAGATGGGGACGACGGTTTTCGCGGCGAGGAGGCGCTCGAGGGTGTTCCGCGCATTCGCGCGGCGATTGCGGCTGTCGATGTCGTCGTGGGTGACGAGGAGCTGCGCCGCGTGAAGGCCGTGGCGGCCGAGGTGGCGCTCGAACTCGCGCACGAGCAGCGGCTGGCCGACGGAGGCGCATGCCTGCTTGCCCGGCAGGTCGGTGGGACGCTTGCCCAGGCCGAGCACGCCGACGCCCGCGGTCACGGCGCCGCTGCTCACGATCACGACGGAGCGGCCCTCCGCGACGAGCGCCGCGAATTCCGCGCAGAGCCTGCGGAATTGGGCGGTATCGAGCGAACGTCCGCCCGGCTTCGCGAGGATGCCTGTTCCGAGTTTTACGACGATGCGCTTCATGCGGGGATGGTGAAAAGCTTCAGGAATCCGGCCTCGACCGCAAGGGCTTCCTGGATATTGCGATCCAGCGCCGTGGTGGTCTCCTCGATGGCCTGGATGCGGAGCAGGGTGGATTTCGGGCTGGTGGCGGCCTGGGCCCGGAGGGCGGGGCGGTCGAAGGCGGCCGGCGCGCCATGTTGCACACGCAGGAGATCGGCGAACCATCCCGCGAGCGTCTGGATCAGCTCGGCGCGGACGCGCAGGGCGCCGGCTTCGGAAATCGCTTTGAGCTGCTCTTCGCGTTCGTCGAGCCAGGCGCCATCGGTGCTCCGCTTGTAGTGCGTCTGCTCGGCCTTGAGCAATTCGGCGGCTTCGTCGCGAATGCGTTCGCGCTCGCGGCCCAGCACATCGAGGAACGTGCGCGCCAGCGCGAATGCGGCCCGCGTGGGCGAGCCCGGTGCGGCGAGGAGCCTCTCGAGAGCGGCGAGCAATTCCTCTCCGGATTCGGAGGGCGGCTGGGCGGCTCCGGCCTGAATCTGGACGACGATGCAGCGCGAGGTGATCGTCTCGAGCAGGGCGTCGGGCGAGTCCGAGGCAAGGAAAACGTGGGAGCCGGCGGGCGGCTCCTCAAGCGTTTTCAGAAAAGCGTTCGCGGCCTGGGGCTGGAGCCGGTCGGCCTCGTGGATGACGGCGACCTTGCGGGAGCCGGCGGAGGGCTTTGTTCGCAGCGCCTGCTCGAGCCGGCGAATCTGCTCGATGAGGATGCGGCGGGATTTCGATTCGGGCTCCGCGCTGTGGAAGTCGGGATGCCTGAGGGCGTCGTCCGTCTCCAGAATGCGGGCGGCGAGGCGCTCGATCACCTCGCGCTTGCCGCTGCCGCGCGGGCCGCAGAGCAGGTAGGCGTGGGCGAGGCGGCCGGCGGCCTGCGCCGCGAGGAGGCGCTCAAGCGCGCGCTGCGGCGGGAATGCCATGGATAAGCTCCAGAACGGTGTGGAGGATTTGCGCGGCGAGGGCGTCGCGGGATTGGGCGCCGTCCAGCAGGTGGAAGCGCGCGGGATCGCCGGCGGCGAGTTCGAGATAGCCGGCGCGCACGCGCTCGTAGAAGTCGAGCGGCTCCCGCTCGATGCGGTCGGGCTTCGCGCTTCGGTCCGTCTGATCGAAGACGCGGGCTCGCGCCTCGGCCGCCTGGAGATCGAGGATGAACGTGACGTCGGGACGGCAGTCGCCCACGGCGAAATCGTTGATTCGCCTCACGTCGGCGGCGGAGAGGCGGCGCGCGACGCCTTGATAGACGGTGGTGGAATCGAGGAAGCGGTCGGAAATGACGTCGGCGCCTTCGGCGAGCGCGGGCTCGATGCACTCGCGCACGAGCTGCGCGCGGCTCGCGGCGAAGAGCAGGAGTTCGGCCTCGGGAGTCATGGCCTCGCTGTCGCGGGAGTGCTGGAGGACGTGGCGGATTTGCTCGCCGACGGGCGTGCCACCGGGCTCACGGGTCACGACGACGGTGCGGCCGGCGGCGCGCAGCGAGCGGGCGAGGCGCTCGATCTGGGTGGTCTTGCCGCAGCCCTCGGAGCCCTCGAAGGTGATGAAAATGCCGGGCCGCCTCATGGAACAATGGAGAGTTTCAAATTGCGCCGGGATAATCCAAGCTAGATTTGGTGGATGTGATGAATGTGTGCCTTGTCTCGACGGAGCCGGCGGAGGAGAAGTTTTTCATGAAGCGGCTTGCGCGCTGGAAGCCGGTTTTCGTGCGGGATCTCGACGACGTGCCCGCGGACGCCGATGTGCTCTCCATTTTTATCTACGACGGCATCGGCGAGGCATTTCTCGCGAAGCATCCGCGGTTGAAGTTCGTCGCGACCCGGTCGTCGAGCGTGGACCATATCGACGTCGAGGCCTGCCGGCGGCATGGCGTGCGCGTGGCGCGCGTGGGCGGGTCGGATGGCAACAGCGTGGCCGAGCACACGTTCGCGTTGCTGCTGGCGGTGGCCAGGCGGCTGCGGACCTCGGTGGAATTGCGGGGGCAGGGGGGAGGCTCGCACGAGGAATTGCGCGGCTTCGAGCTGCGCGGCAAGACGATCGGCTTGATTGGAGTGGGGCGAATCGGCGCGCGCGTGGCGGAGCTGGCCCGGGCGTTTGGCATGCGCGTGCTGGCATGCGATCCGCGCCGCGATCCCGAGCACGCGAGGCGGGCGGGGTTTCGTTACGCGTCGCTCGACAAGGTGCTGTCGGAGTCCGAAATCCTGAGCCTGCACGCGCCGCTGACCGCCGCGACGCGCCATTTGCTCAATGCGAAGACGCTTGCGAAGTGCCGCGAGGGCGTGGTGATCATCAACACCGCGCGCGGAGGGCTTATTGACATTGCGGCCCTCGCCGCGGCGCTGGAATCCGGCCAGGTCGGCGGCGCGGGGCTCGATGTGCTCGAGGACGAGCGGGTGCTGCATCGCGATGCGAAGAATGTGCTCGCGAGCGAAATCGCCCAGCGGGTGCATGCCACGGGCGAGGGGAAGAACCCGGAGGGGCGGGTGGAGCGCAAGCGGCAGATCGCGCGGTTGGTTTTCAGCAATGCGCTGCTGGCGCGTCCGGAAGTCGTGTTCACGCCGCACATCGCGTTCAACACGACGGAAAGCATCGAGGCGATGGCGGGCGGCGCGGCGAGGAATATCGAGGATTTCCTCGAGGGGCGCGAGGTGGCATGTTCGGCCAATGAGTGAGAAGCATTGCTGGCTCGTGAAGCAGGAGCCGGAGGATTATTCGTGGGAGGATTTCGTGCGCGACGGCCGCACGGCGTGGACCGGAGTGCGGAGTTTCGCTGCGCGAATCCATCTGCGCGCGATGGCCGTGGGCGATCCGGTGCTGTTTTATCACAGCGGCAAGGAGCGCGCCGTCGTCGGAATTGCCACGGTGAGAAAGGCCGCGTATCCCGATCCGACGGCTGAGGACGGCGAGTGGGTGTGCGTCGATCTCGCGCCGGTGAAGTCGCTGCCGGATCGCGTGGAGCTTGCGGCGGTGAAGGCGCGGACGTCGCTGCAAGGCATCGGGCTCGTGCGCCAGTCGCGGCTGAGCGTGATGCCGCTCAAGCCGGGCGAATTTCGCGAGCTGCTCGCGATGGGTGGCGCGGCGGAGCAGGAGATCAGCGCTCCGGAGTCGGCGCGACGGAAGTCTCGAGCGTGAGGGCGGTCAGGTCGGGTGCGGGCGTGTTGTAGGGGTTATCCGCGGCACGGACAGTGAACTTCTGTTCGACTCCGTCGCGCAGCACCGTGATCGTCGTGTCCGCCCCGGCGGTAAGGTAGAACGAAGCGTCGAAGATATCCTCGGGCGCGCGGACCGGCACCTCGCCAACCCGCACGAGAATATCACCCTCGCGCAGTCCCGCCCGGGTGGCCGGCGCATAGGGTTGGAGATTCGCGATGCGCGCGGAGGAGGGCGCCGGACCCGCCGCCGGCGCCTGTTCGACGGAGATGCCCACCCAGCCGGGCTTCAATACGCCGAAGTTTGCGAAGTCGGTGCGCATCTTTTCCGCAGCGTTGATGGGAAGCACATAGCAGCCGGCATTTCCATCCACGCCCGCGACGATGATGCCGACGACCTCCCCTTTGAGATTGAGCGCTGGCGCGCCGCCGAGGCCGGGCTGCACGGAAAGGCTGGCGCGGATGTGGGTCGTGCGGAAGAAGCGGTTGAGGTATTCCTTATCGAAGCTGGCGATCAATCCGAAACTTGACCAGACGGCACGATCCGTCGGGTAGCCGATGGCGATGAGCGGGGTGGAGACTTCGAGCTTCGATGAGTCGCCAATCGGGAGGAAGGCGGTGGATGCATCGACTTTGATCAATGCGACGCCGGTGCGCGGATCGGCGACCACGAGGTGCGCGGGCATCTTGCGCAGGCCCTGGCAGACGGTGATGTCCTTCCCATCCCCGAGCGCGTCGATCACGGTATAGATCGTGCCCGAGGGATCCGCGTAAAATCCGGTGCCCTCGATGCGACCGTGCTGATCGGAGGACTGGACCTTGACGACGGCGGCGCGGCTGAAGGCGAAGATTTCCTTCATTCGCTGGGCGATGCTCGCGCCCAGATCGTTTTCCTCGGCCAGGGCCGATGCCGCGCTGATGAGGATGGCCAGCCCTGCGACCGGCAGCCGCAGGACACGCCGCTTGGTATCGCTGCTAGAAACTGAACGGCGCGTCATAGCTCACTGGCCGCTTCTCTAGACTATAGCTGGGTGGAAGGTTCGCGGAGGAAGAGACCTGCGCAACGGGTGCAGTGGGGACTGCCGGCGCGCCACTCAATGCCGGCGCGCTGGACGGAGAAACGGACGCGACGACCGCCGTCGAAGGACTCTGCGAGTTGACGATGAGGGTGGTAATGCCGACCGCGGCAACCAAAATGGTCGCATAGGCGAAGGCGGGAACGCGGAAGCCGTCGAGCCAGAGATTCGCCCGCTCCCAGGCAATCTGCCAGAGCGGACGCCGGAGCATCTCTGCGCGCTGGCGGCGCTGGAACTCGAGCAGGAAGTCGTCGAAGTAACCCTCGGGCGGCTGCTCGTAGCGCTTCAACCGGATCAACTTCTGGATTTCGCTCAGTTCATTCATGGTTGAATTTCAGGCTGCTCTAAACTCTTCGAGATAATTTTGCAACTGGCGATGCGCATAGAACAACCGGGAGCGCACCGTACCCTCCGAGATTCCGAGGATCTTCGCGATCTCGGCGTGGGGCATTCCCTGGATGTCAAACATGGTCACCACGGCTCTATGGTCGTGAGACAGCTTCTGCATGGCCTCGTTCAATTTTTTTTGAAGTTCGGCCAGGTTCGCCTCGCGGCGCGGATCGGAGCTGGCCGTTGCTTCGATGTAATCGGGATCGTTCTCGATGTGCGCATCGACGTCGTCAAGGCTGGGACCACGGCGGCGATTCCGCTTCTTGAGGAAGTTGATCGTCATGTTCGCCGCGATCGTGTGAATCCACGTGTAGAAGCTGGATTCCTGCCGGAAGCCCTTGATCGAGCGAAAGGCTTTCAGGAAAATATCCTGGAGCAGATCGTTGGTCTCCTCGTGGTTCGAAGTCATGTTGTAAACGAGGCCGTAAACGCGCGGGCTGTAGCGGCGAACGAGGTCGTCGAACGCGCTGGCATCGCCATCCTTCGTGCGGGTGACCAGTTCGTCGTCCTTGGGCTCCAGCGGTTCGTCCATTGCGAAAGACTGGCCACCGTATCAGGCCCGGAGCGGGGAAGGAATTGGAAATCGGGAGCGGCGGGAAGGAGGATCGAGTCTGGAATCCGCAGAGTTCTCCGGCGCTTCCGCTGCGCGATCGAAGCTCGACTACGCTGCGATCATGCGGGGCAGCGCGCGATCGAAAATTTCGATCAACATGCGCGCCGCGCCCTGGCCGGTATCCATGACCGCGTCGTGGCTGAGGGTCCCGTCCGCGATGCCGGCGGCCCAGTTCGTGAGGCACGAGAAGGCGGCGACCTCGAGCCCGAGGGCGCGCGCCTGGATCGTCTCGAGCACGGTGGACATGCCGACCACATCCGCGCCGAGCGTGCGCAGCATGCGGACTTCGGCGGGCGTCTCGTATTGCGGGCCGGACAGGCTGGCATACACGCCTTCGTGGAGCGGGATGCGCGCCTCAGTTGCGGCCTGGCGGAAGATTTCGCGGAGCCGCGCGCTGTAGGCATCGCTGAGGTCGATGAAATTCGGGACGCCGAGGAGAGGGGAGGTTCCGGTGAGGTTCAGGTGATCGGTCAGCATCATCCACTGGCCGGGAGGGAAGGCGGGGTTCAGCGTGCCGGCGGCGTTCGTGAGGAGCACCCGATGGACGCCGATCCGATGGAGGAGGCGGATGCCCGCCGTGACTTCCCTGGCGTTCCAGCCCTCGTAGAGATGCGCGCGGCCGCGGGCGAGCAGCAGCGGGTGGCCATGCACACGGGCGAGCGCGAAGGCTCCGGCGTGGCCCGGCACGCGCGAGGCGGGCAGGCCGGGAATCGCGTCGTAGGGAATCGCGGCCTCGATATCGAGGGAATCCGCAAAGGAATTGAGCCCCGATCCCAGCACGATGGCGGTCCGCGCGCCGAATGCCTCCAGCGCTTCCGGCAGGATGGAAAACTCGGCGCTCATGCCTGTCTCCTCCCAAAATGCCGGCTTCGGTGCAAGGCGGGAGGCTGCGGACGTGCCGATTCCCCGGGGATTGCGCGCGACGGGACGATTTACATTTTCAGATCGATGATCCTGGGGAGTTCGCCGCCAGCCGCCACCACGAGCTGGTCGCTGTCGTCCTTCAGATCGACGCCGGTGAGCCGCCGTGTCGGCACTGACGAGTTGGTTGGTGAGATGAATCGCCGATACCAACTATTGAAACCGGTTCAAAACATCTTTGAGTTGCTGAAGAAGCCTGTTGCGACCGAAAAGCTGCCCATTTTGTGGGTTATCCCATGATGAATCGCGGTTGGCGCATGACCTCTCGGCCCGTTTTGGTCGAGGGTTTTCCCGCCAGAATCTCCAGAATATGCGGCAGTTTTACCTTGCCGCCCCTCAGGATCGAATTCGCCAGACACTGTCTGGCAAATCTGCCGCGGGAGAAAAGCGAGCGGCCTTGCCGCCAGGCGAGGATCAGACCTCAGATCCGTCGAAACGGGCTACACAACCTGGACCCACGTGGAAGCCCTGCGTGGCGGGTGGTCTGTCCGCCAGCTCCGTCGGCAAATGGACAGCCAGTTTTACGAGCGCACCGCGCTGTCGAAAAACAAAACGAAACTGCTCGGAGAGGGAAGCGGGGCCCGCCCCGGAGAGATGCTCACCGCCGCCGAAGAGATCAAGGACCCGCTCGTGCTCGAATTTCTCGGATTGAAGGACGAGTATTCGGAGTCCGATTTGGAGGATGCTCTGGTGCATCACCTCGAACATTTTCTCCTCGAACTCGGCAACGATTTTTCGTTTGTCGCCCGGCAACGCCGGCTGAGGATCGATGAAGAGTGGTATCGGGTGGACCTGCTTTTCTTCCATCGGCGACTGCGCTGCCTGGTCGTCATCGACCTGAAGCTGGGCCGCTTCACCCACGGCGATGCCGGGCAAATGCATCTTTACCTGAACTACGCCAGCGAGCATTGGACGCAGCCGGGAGAGAATCCGCCGGTTGGCATCATCCTCTGCGCTGGGAAAAGCAGCTCCCTCGTGCGCTATGCCACGGACAACCTGCCAAACAAGGTTCTCGTGCGCGAATACCTTACCGCACTACCCGACGAAAAACGCCTCGCCGCTGAGATCGATATCGTCCGCGAAAAGCTGGAACAACAGCATTGAAGTCGCGATAGCTCTCCTTTGCCCCCGCGAAACGGCGGCTCGCAGAAAAAAGGGGGATTTTCTCGTCAAAACCTCTTGACTTTGATGGAGTGCCACCTTTGTGCCTCCGCCAGGATGACTGCCTGCCATGCCAAGTATTTTGCCCATGAGCTGACCAAACGCTGCCCCTCGGACAGCGTTGGGAAACTCGCGGCTTCCTTGGCAGATGCACAGGTCGATTTGAACCCTCACCAGATCGACGCCGCGCTGTTCGCGTTCCGATCGCCGCTCTAGAAAGGCGCGATCCTCGCCGACGAAGTTGGGCTCGGAAAAACGATCGAGGCCGGAATTCTTCTTTCCCAGAAGTGGGCCGAGCGACGGCGCAAGCTGTTGGTCATCGTGCCAGCCAACCTCCGCAAGCAGTGGAGCCAGGAACTCGCGGACAAATTTTTTCTCCCCTCCGCCATCCTCGAAGCCCGCACCTTCAACGAGCAGATCAAGAAGCGGAATCTCAACCCCTTCGTGCAAGACGCCATCGTCATTTGCTCGTATCAATTCGCCCGTGGCAAGCAGCCCTACGTCGAACAGATCGACTGGGATCTGGTGATCATCGACGAGGCCCACCGCCTGCGGAACGTCTATAAACCGACGAATAAAATCGCCAACGCGATCAAACAGGCGGTTTCCCGCGCCCCAAAGGTTCTGCTGACGGCGACCCCGCTTCAAAACTCTCTCCTCGAACTCTACGGCCTTGTCAGCATCGTTGACGAGTTCACGTTCGGAGACCTCAAAAGCTTCAAAACGCAATTCTCCCGGCTGAATGGCGACAGCGAATTTTCCGACCTCAAGGATCGGCTCAAGTCGGTCTGCCAACGCACCTTGCGCCGTCAGGTGCTGGAATACGTCAAATACACGAACCGCATTCCGATCACCCAGGAGTTCCATCCCTCGGACGACGAGCAGCGTCTCTACGATCTCGTTTCGGAATACCTTCAGCGTCCCAACCTCTACGCCCTTCCATCTCAGCAGCGTAAATTGATGACGTTGATTCTGCGGAAGCTCCTCGCGTCGTCCACCTACGCGATCTCCGGGACGCTTCATGGACTTTCTATCCGACTCGGCGAAGCCGCGAAAAATGCCGAGGCCGTGCAAACTCCGCCCGAGGATGTCAGTGCGGACTTCGAGGCACTCGACGAAATTGAAGACGAGTGGGAGAGCGACGAAGAGAGCGAGGAAAACGGGGACGGCACCAAACCGCAGGACATCTTCACTCCTGAGCAAATCGTTGAGATGAAGCAGGAGGTCGAAACGCTGAAGGAGTTCAGCGCGCTCGCCAAATCCATCGTCCGAAATTCCAAGGGCGAGGTCTTATTGACCGCGCTTCACCGTGGCTTCGAGGAAGCGAGGGAACGCGGCAGCAGCGAGAAGGCCATTATCTTCACGGAAAGCCGCCGCACGCAGGAATACTTGCGGGAAGTTCTCGAAGCCACGGAATACGCCGGGAAAATCGTTCTCTTCAACGGGACGAACTCCGACGCCCACTCAAAAGCCATTTACGAAAAATGGCTCGAACGGCATGCCGGCACCGACCGCGTGAGCGGCTCCCCCTCCGCCGACAAGCGCGCCGCTCTCGTTGATTTTTTCCGGGATGAAGCCGTCATCATGATCGCGACGGAAGCCGCCGCCGAGGGGATCAACCTCCAGTTCTGCTCGCTGGTCGTGAATTACGATCTTCCCTGGAATCCCCAGCGCATCGAGCAGCGCATTGGTCGCTGCCATCGCTACGGGCAGAAATACGACGTGGTCGTGGTCAACTTCCTCAACAAGAAGAACGCCGCCGATCAGCGCGTCTATCAACTCCTCGCTCAGAAATTCAAACTCTTCAGCGGGGTCTTTGGAGCCAGCGATGAAGTGCTTGGCGTCATCGAATCTGGCGTGGATTTCGAGAAGCGCATCGTGGACATCTACCAGAATTGCCGCTCGGAAGAGCAGATCGAATTCGAGTTCGATGCGCTCCAGCGGGAGATGGAGGGCGAGATTGACGACCGGATGCGCCAGACCCGGCAAAAGCTCCTCGAAAACTTCGACGAAGAAGTTCACGAAAAACTGCGTGTCAATCTCCGGCAGAGCAACGAAGTCCTCGACCGATACGAGTCATAGCTCTGGCAGCTCACCCGCCACTTCCTCGCGGACTACGCGGAATTCGACGACAGCCAACATGGCTTCGTGCTGAAGCGGAACCCGTTTCCCGAGGAACACATTAACCCCGGTCCCTATCGCATCGGCAAAAACGTCGAAGACGTGAATGTCTATCGCATCGGCCACCCCCTTGCTCAAAAGGTCATTGCCCGCTGCCGCGAGGCGGAACTGCCAACCAAATCGCTGATCTTCCGTTACTCCAATTCTGGGAAACGAATTTCCATCCTCGACGAGTTGGTCGGCACGGAAGGCTGGCTTGTTTGCGAACTGCTCTCGATCTCGGCCTTCGATTCCGAGGATCACGTTCTTCTCTCCGGTCTCGCTGACAGCGGCGTGACGCTGACGATTGAACAATGCCGTCGGCTCTTTTCGCTCGCGGCTGAGGAAGAATTGGTTTGCCCGGAGTTGCCCGCCTCTCAATCAAAAGCGTTGAAAGAGTCCGTCGAAGTTCAGAAATATGCCGTTATTGCGGAACTCGAAACGCGCAACGGCGGTTTTTTCGACGCCGAGTTGGATAAGCTCGACCGGTGGGGAGAGGATCGCCGTGCATCGCTAAAGGCAAAACTGAAGGACTTGGACGACGAGCTCAAAATCATCAAACGTCAGGCTCGATTGGCGGCCAATCTGCCATTGAAACTCAAGCTGGAACGCGAGCGCCGGAACCTCGAGACCAACCGTGACGAAGCTTGGAAGGATTACGAGGAAGCGGCGCGCGACATCGAGAAAAAGAAGGACGCGCTCATCGACGAGGTTGAGAAAAAACTCACTCAAAATCTCTCTCAAACGAAACTCTTTTCATTTCGATGGAGGCTCGTTTGAAATTTGCCGGGCCGATGGGGATAAGGCTGCCGACACTCGGCCGGCAGCTGCTGGACTCATTTTCCAGTCATCAAGTCGTTGAGCGATTTGACGTGGTTTTTCTCGAGAAAAGTTCTCAGATGCATATCACTCCGCACCTCGAAATCGCGGCCGTATTGTTTTTCAATCGTGCCCATGTGGGTGTCATCGCGTTTGTCGCGCAACTGTCCATCCTGATTCCGGCTTCGGTAGCCTTTCATGCCTTCAGCGTCTTTTGCCATGGTTTGTTCACCTCCTTTTGGTTGTTATTGACGAATGATACATTTGTAATAGGCTTTGTCAACCAATGAAAGACCGACTCAAACAACTTCGTCTGGCCAGAGGCTTTTCGCTTGATGACCTTTCCGCCCACATGGGTGGCCTCGTCACCAAGCAGGCCTTGTCCAAATACGAAAAGGGAGAAATGCAGCCGTCTGCCTCGGTTTTGGTGCGTTTGGCTGGAGCGTTGGGGACAAACGCAGCCGACTTGCTGCGCCCGCAGGGTTTCAAGATTTCGATGCTGGCATTTCGGAAAATGGCAAGCATGGGAGCCAAAGAACAGGAATCGGCCAAGGCCACCATCCAGACGGAGTTTGAAAAGAGGCTGCTCCTGCAGGAGAGGCTTCCGGGAGGTCGGCAATTGGGGGTTCGGATCGCTTCCTACGAAGTAAAAAACGAGCTCGAAGCAGACGCCGCCGCCGAGAGTCTGCGCAAAGAAATGCGGTTGGGCGTTGCCCCCATCGGAAATTTGACCGCTCTTTTGGAGGACCACGCCGTCCACGTCCTCTGCATCGAGGCGTCCCGCAAGTTCGATGGTTTCTCTGCGGTGGCTAAGGATGCGGCAGGAGCCGCTGTCTCCGCTGCTGTAGTCTGTCGAAAAGATGTAGCAGGTGACCGTCAGCGTCTGACTTTGGCACACGAGTTGGCCCATCTGGTTCTGCGAGGAGGTGACGATGCCCAATCCGAAAAATTCGCTTACCGTTTTGGAGCGGGCTTTCTGGTGCCCCGTGAGCCGCTGGTGCGAGAGGTGGGCGAAAAACGCACCTCGCTCAATGTGAACGAGCTTCTGTTGTTGAAGGCACGCTTCGGCGTCAGCGTCCAGGCGCTGATTCGCCGGATGCGGGATTTGGAGATCCTCTCCGAACCCGGATACAAATCCGCCTGCATCACCATCAGCAGCATGGGATGGCGCACGAAAGAGCCGGGAACGCCGATCCCGCCGGAGCAATCCACCTGGCTGGAACGTTCTGCGCTCCGGGCCTGGTCGGAGGGGTTGATTAACGAATCGGAAATGCGTTCGCTTGCCGGATATGTGCCGGACACGGCCTCGGAAACCAGTTCGATTCGCCGCAAAGAGTTTCTCAAGCTTTCCAAAGCTCAGCGGGATGTCATCCTGGAGGAACAGGCAAAAGTTCTGGAGAAACACTACGCCGCCGCCTCCGATTGGGATGCTTTGGAAACGAAGGAATGGCAATGAGTGGGTTGATCAGGCGTGGCGAGGTCTGGAGAGTCTGTCTTGACCCAACCGTGGGTGACGAAATGCAAAAGACACGTCCGTGTGTCGTGATCAGCGCGGATGGCGTTGGCCGGCTGCGTTTGAAGACCATTGTGCCGATCACCGCGCCCGCCAAGGAACAGGCGTTATGGCATGTCCCTATCTCGCCTCACTCATCGAACGGATTGGGCAAACCGTCGGTGGCCGACGCGCTTCAAATTCGCTCGTTATCTCACAACCGGTTTGTAACCAAGCTGGGACGATTGACAGCCCAACAAATGGACGACGTCGCGGCGGCGGTCGCCATCGTTCTGGAAATTCGATAGGCCGCCAGAAAACTCAAAGACTTCATGACCAACCAACCCGAAAAATTCGATCTCCGCTCGCACGACATCGCTGCCGAAAAACAGGCCGCGCTTCGTGCCGCACTGCACAACTTGCAGTCCTCGATGCCGGAAATCTTCACAGAGGGCGGGAAGATTGATTTCGAGCGGTTGAAGCTCGCGCTGGGAGAAACAATCGATTCAGGGAAAGAACGCTACGGCATGAACTGGCCGGGGAAGGCGGACTGTTTCAAGACCATTCAGCAACCGAGCATGGCCACGCTCGTGCCGGTAAAGTCCGAATCGGAATCGTGGGACACGACGGAAAATCTCATCATTGAAGGTGACAATCTCGAAGTGCTCAAGCTTCTTCAGAAGTCCTACCTCGGCCGGGTGAAGATGATTTACATCGACCCGCCCTACAACACGGGCAACGACTTCATCTACCCGGACAATTATGCGGAATCCCTCGACACATATCTGCGTTACACCGGACAGGTAGATAGCGAAGGGCGTAAGTATTCCACCAACACGGAGGCCGATGGCCGCTTTCACTCGAAGTGGCTGAATATGATGTATCCGCGTCTCTACCTCGCTCGAAATCTTCTCCGGGAGGACGGCGTAATTTTCATTAGCATCGACGACGCAGAGGCCGACAATCTGCGAAAGTTGTGCAACGAGATCTTTGGTGAGGAAAATTTCGTTGCTCAACTGGTCTGGGAGAAGGGCCGAAAGAACGACGCAAAGTTTTTCTCTGTCGGGCACGAGTATCTATTGGTTTTTGCGAAGTCGCTCGGTTCTCTGCGAGAGGCAAAAACGGTTTGGAGAGAACAAAAGCCCGGTGCGAAGGAGATATGGGAAGAATACGTTCGCCTTCGGGAAAAGCGTGGAGCAAATGACCGCCTGATTGAGGCCGATCTCCAGTCTTGGTTCCAAGGACTTCCAAAAAGCCATCCTTCCAAAAAACTGTCGCGTTATAAGCGCGTGGATGCCAATGGCCCTTGGCGAGATCGCGACATTTCTTGGCCGGGGGATGGGCCGCACAAGTATCCGATCATTCATCCAATCACACAACAGCCATGCAAAGTCCCCGAGAGCGGTTGGCGTTTCGCGGAAGAAGAAATGAAACGGCAAATTCGGTTGGGATTAGTCGAGTTCCGAGCTGATCATACCGAGCCCCCTTTTCGCAAAGCACACATCAAACCAGTTGTAGAAGAACTGGCCCTTGAATCGCCGGATGATGAGGAAGATGGCGAGGAAGACGAGGAGATGGCGACGCAGGTGCGCGGAAGTTACCTATATAAACAGTCTCAGGTCGCAGTGAAGTATCTGAAGAAGCTGATGGGGGCGAAGGTCTTCAACAACCCGAAAGATCATGTCGAACTGCTCAGGTTCATTCGCTACGTCACTGCGAACGACACCGATGCCATCGTCTTAGAGGGTGTGAAAAAAGTCCAATCAGAACTTATAGCGAGCGAGTCTGCGAGCCATGAGAGAACAGGAAGCAATATAAATGAAAGCTTCGGAATGGGAGGTTTTGGCCTCGTAATCTTTGGAAA
>JAQTOP010000139.1 GCA_028713285.1 Terrimicrobiaceae bacterium | reverse complement strand
GCCGCCAGCCGGTCCACTTCGTCGGAATTGAAGGAACGCGCGGAACGTTGCCGGAGGTTCCCGGCGTGGAAGCGCTCGACGCTCGATACGAGCTCGTCGATGGGACGAAGCGATCTTTGGATGAACCACCAGCCCAGGCAGAAGATCGTGGGCAGGGCTGCAAAAACCGCCACCTCGGCGGCTTCGAACCACGCATATTCGGTCTGGTCGGCTTCCCTGGCCGCCTTGAAGAGGCGGGGCTCCCGCACGAATTCATGATAGGCAATGGCGGCAAGCACGGCGAGGCAGGCTGCCACCACCAGGGAATAGCGAAGCGTGAGGCTGTGCCGAATGCGCATCATGGTTCGCGCAGCGTGTAGCCGGCCCCGCGAACGGTGTGCAGGAGTTTCGTTTCGCCTTCGGCATCCACTTTCTCGCGCAGCTTTCGGATATAGACATCCACGACGTTCGATCCGGGGTCGAAATCGTAGTTCCAGACCTTCTCGATGATCATCATGCGGGTGCAAATTCGCCCCGGTGAGCGCATGAGATACTCGAGCAGGCGAAACTCACGATTGCTCAGGGTGATCAACCGCTCGCCTCTGCGCGCCTCGCGGCTCGTGATATCGAGGCTGAGGTCCGACACATGCAGCGTGTTCGACTTCACCTCCGCACTCCGTCGGCCGAGAGCCCGCATGCGGGCGAGGAGCTCGGCCAGAGCGAAGGGCTTCGACAGGTAGTCGTCGGCGCCGGCGTCCAGCCCCTCGACGCGTTCATCGACCTCGCCTCGTGCCGAGAGCAACAGGATGGGAATGGTGGCGCCCGTCTGCCGGAGCTGCCGCACGATGCTCAGGCCGTCCCGGCCCGGGAGCATGATGTCAAGCACCGCGGCGTCGAAAGGCGTGGTCTGAAGAGCTCGCAGACCCTCGTCGCCCCGGTGCAACACGTCCACCGCGAAGCCCTCGGCCTTCAGCGCTTTTTGGATGAAGCCCGCGGTCTTCCGGTCGTCTTCCACCACGAGGACTCGCATGCCGGCATTTTCGGGATTGGCTGATGCCTTGTAAACCATTCCCGGGAAGCCGGCATGCGGAAGGTCACCATGGCGCCGCGCCCCGGTGTCTGAATCAACGATGCGAACCCGCGCCTCGGGGCGAAGAGTCCGCGCTGTTCCGGGTGCCATCGCCGTCGATGTCGCGATCACGCGAATTGGGCGTCCAATCGCCGTCCATGTCGCTGTCCTTGGAATTGGGAATCTGGTCGCCGTCGATATCCTGGTCAACGCTATTGGACTTGCCGTCGGCATCGACGTCGCGGTCCCGGGCATTCTTGATGCCGTCGCCGTCCGTGTCATCGTCCACGCCATTCGAGACTCCGTCGTCATCGATGTCGCGATCCTTGCCATTGCGAATTCCGTCGCCATCGACGTCGTCGTCCTGGCCGTTCTGGATTCCGTCGCCATCGACATCGTCATCTTTGCTGTTGGGGATGCCATCTTTGTCGTCGTCGGAAGAATTCGGCGTATCGAACGAATCATCCTTGCCTTCGGAGTTGGAGGCCAGGGCGGTCTGGGCAAGCGCCACCGTACCGAGCAGGCCGAACAGGAGTTTCGTCCCCGCCTGAATCGGCGAGAAGAACGTGAGGGTGAGGGTCATTCCGCTGGCGACGCAGCGGCGGATGTTGACGGTAATGGGTTTCATAGTCTTGGTGATTTTATGTGAAAGATACGCGCTCGAAGTGGCGTGAAGCTGAAAGCGGGATGAAAAAGCTTTCATGTCGAAGCGCATCTTCCTTGTCCCCGACGAGGCGTCGCACAACGTCGCCTGTTCAATGAGAGCATTCGGGTGCGACCGGCGGGCGGGGTTTCCCACCGGTCGGACAGCGGCCCGAGTATCCATCCGCAGTCCCTATCCAAAAAAATGCAGGCCGCCGCAACGAATGCTACGACGGCCTGCTGTTCCCCCCGGAACAGCCGCCACTTTGACAGTGGTTGTGGCAAAGACAAGGAAAATATGGGGGTAAAAAAAGGGTGTCCGCTCGTCGCGCCATTTATCCGGCAGGCTACGTCGGCAAGGCCCCTGTCTCAGCGAGACCGCGCGCTTCAAGGATCTGCGCCAGGGTGCGTTGGCCGTCGGAGGTGCGTTCGAGGCGGCGGCGAAGGTGATCGTTCAGCCGGCCTTTTTGAAGGATGCCGGAAAAGATCATGGGGTAGGGCCGCCGCAGAAAACATTGTCGATCGCCAGCAGGCGCAGATAACCGGCCGCCCAGCGGGGGTTTGGCAACCAGGGGACAAGGGCCATCATGCGATTGAAGATCCAGCGTTCGGAAAGGGCCGCAAGCGTGCGGAACGGAGAACTTTCACAAGCAAGCGCGAAGGCCGCGATCTGGTAACAACCGGACTTCCATGCGGCGGGCAGATCGGCGTCGAGTTTCTCGCAGGTTTTTTCAAAGTGCCACGCGGATCCTCTCCCGTTCTCGTCGCGCAGGGAAATCGTGCCGCAGCGCTCGAGGGCGTCCAGACGCCAGAGCGCGGGATGCAAATGAAAACGCGGAGCGTGCTTTCTGGCGAGATGCATCATGCAATGGCGATCCCTGCCCAGGCGCCGGTTTCGTGAGGCGTAGCGACGATTGTCCCAACCCATCAGGCTGATATAGACGGCATCCCACCGATCCATCTCCCGGGGGAGGGTGTGATTGAGATGGATGCTGTGACATCGAGCAAGAGGGGGATGCTCCTCGGCGATCAGATACGCCTTTCGAAAGCGCGCTGCCGCCTGCCACACGCCGTCCCTCACCACCCAACACCAGTTACCGCGCTTCGCGGGATCGCTCACCGGAAAATGCGGCACGCCGGCCGCCTCCTCCTCCGTGAGCCCGATCAAGAACAGCGGCGGATGCCCGGGCCAGAATCTTTCAATCTGCGCAAGGGTGATCGGAATCAGCCAGCGGTAGTCCCGCCAGACGGGAACGAGGATGCACAAATCGTCCATGAAATCCCGGCAACCCTGGCCGGAACGCGGATGCCGCATCCGCGTCCCGGCCCCCGTTTTGCTACTCGCAGGTGAAATTGGTTGCCCGGGCTCCGGGTTCGGCCGCCCCGGGCGCTTCACGATTTTTCAACTCAACGGCGACGGAGTGTAAATTCCGCCGAGGTGGCCCCGGTTCTTCCTTTGTTTCGAAACGCGGCGCATGATTTGCACGAGGGCGAGAGCCGCCACCGCCACGGATGCGGCGCCGGGTTCCGGCACCGCGGAGACCTGGATGTTGTCCACCGCGAGCCGGCTCGACAGCAGGAAGTCGGGGTCACTCGCATTGTTGACCGAGAACGACAGCGTCACCGCCTGACCGGCGTAAGCGGAGACGTCCGTGACCGAAGAGTGCCAGGCAGACTGCCCGATCGTCTGGACGTCGGTGAAGGTCGCGCCCGGCAGAAGCGGTCCCGCCCCGCCGGCCTGCAGATCGTCCCGCGAGACGCTGAACAGCGTGATCGGCGCGCCGACCGTCGGCGTGAGGACCGCCTGGGCCAGATCGTTGAACGCCGGATCGTTGTATTCGTCGGTCAGGAAGCGATAGTTGATGGTCAGAAACTGAGGTCCTGCCGACAAGGTGAAGGTCTGCGAGATGGTTTCCGTATCGACGCCGTCGTTGGTGATGAGGCCAAAACTTGCGCCTTCCGCCGGATTGACGGTCAGGAACAGGCCTGGAAGCGAAGAGGGCGCGGTGAAGTTTCCCACGCCGCCGGACTCAGTCCACCCGGTGGTTCCGGACTCGAAGCCGGGATTGATGATCAAGGCGTGAACGGATGGCACGACGCCGGCGACAAGCGTCGCGAGGACGAGGCTGCGCACGGCCATGGAGCGTTGGAACGAGACGAGTTTTTTCATTGGATTTTTGTGGTTGTTTTTTTGTGAATCGACAGCGGCTTTCCTGTGCTACGGCAGGAGGTGCGGACCGTGCGCGAGAACGTAACCGGCCACCGAATAGCCGATTTTCTGGCCTTCCAGGTTGTCGAACGAGTAGTGGATGCCGCCATAGATGCGGCTCAGCCCGTTCTCGACCTCTCCCTGCGTGAGCGAGTTGATGGTGCGGGTGGTTCCGGTGGCATCCGGCGCGAAATGCAGCGTGAGGGTGTTGAAATCCCCGAAGTAGCTTCGGAGAATTTCAAAGCCTGCATCGACCGTCCCGCTGTGGCCGCTGGGATAGGAGGGATGCGCCGGCGTGACGATGTAGGGCGTCCACGCGGTGTAGCCGTTGGTCACGAGCCCCGAGGGATCGGCATTGAGCGCGGTGACCGGGCGCCAGAATTTGTAGAAATACTTCGAATCCCACACGGCGATGCGCGCATCGGCGAGGGCGATGTTGACCAGCGCGAAGAGCAGGGCGTTGTCACCGAGCGTGAGAGCATGCGAGGCGGAGAGCAATCGGGTCGCCTCGTTCACGAGCACTTCCGCGTCCTGTTTGTAGAAGTCGGCGATGGCGCTTTGGGCCGCGGTGTGGCGCGCGCTGGCTCCCGTGCCGATCGCCTTCACTTCATTGAGCGCCTTTGTGTAAGCCGGGCTGCCGACCGCAGGCGGCGCCGGCGCGCGAAACTGGCTCGGACTGCCCAGCACAAACGGGGTCAGGGTCGCCCATTGCTGGTTGATCCCATTGGCAAATCCCGTCGGAGTCGGACGCCATTCGCCGAC
>JAQTOP010000060.1 GCA_028713285.1 Terrimicrobiaceae bacterium | reverse complement strand
CCTTCATCCTCCACGCGGCGTCGCTCCATCAGGGTTTCCCCCATTGTGAAAAATTCTCGACTGCTGCCACCCGTAGGTGTCTGGACCGTGTCTCAGTTCCAGTGTGGCTGGTCGTCCTCTCAGACCAGCTACCCGTCAAAGCCTTGGTGAGCCGTTACCTCACCAACAAGCTGATAGGCCGCGAGCTCATCAGGAAGCGTCTTGCGACTTTGGCGTCGGAAGGATGTCCTCCCTGGCCATATGCGGTATTAATTCGCCTTTCGGCGAGCTATCCCCCTCTTCCCGGCAGATTACTCACGTGTTACGCACCCGTGCGCCACTTGACTTGACCTGTATTACTACAGATCAAATCTCGTTCGACTTGCATGTCTTATCCACGCCGCCAGCGTTCGTTCTGAGCCAGAATCAAACTCTCCGTAAAGAATTTGGTCCCCTTGTTACAACTTGGGGAAATTCCGACTATCCATTATTCCAGCCCGATGAGATCGGGCCGGGAATGTGTCGTCAAATGATTGATTTACTCAAAATCAACGAAAGAACGCACAATTCAGTTTTTGCTGAATTTGCTGTTTACTTGTTTGCGTTCTGAATTTTCGCGATTGCGAAAATACCAGATTCAGACTTTCAAATAACCTTCTTCGTATGCGGAGTCCGTGCTCCCAATGTCTGTCTCGCCTAGGGACGGTCGTCCCCATTCTGAGTTTCAAACATCGAGGCGGTGCATCCGCTCGAGAGAACTTCGCCTCACTCGTAACCGGTCAACCCGGCTCGCCGTGGGGTTGTTACAAGTATCATGACGGAATCCTGCGTCAACGGTTTTCCGAAACTTTTTTGCAAAAACTTTTGGCTTGCCTGCGTCTATTGCCATTGACGACCCGCTGATCCTCTGTTTATCGGCATCCGGCTGACGAACCATCGAGCGCGCGTGTCCGAAATTCCTTCAAAGAGTCGCGAAACTCGCGCTGTGAATTTGCGGACCCGGGTGATATCCGCACGCACGACTCCGCGCACCAGGGCACGACTTCGGACACGCTCACTGGCCGGCTGGCGGGTGCCCCCCTGCCGGGGAGCGGCCGCTTTCCGGTTTCAGCTCTCCCAACTCCTCGCTGAGCTGCACTGCCGGGAGATAGCCCGGCTTGAGGTCGAGCGCACGATTCACCTCGCGGCGGGCGCCTTCCTGATCTCCGTTTTGATTGAGCGCGGCGCCCAGCAGGTAATGCGCCACGTGGTTCCCAGAGTCCGCAGTCACGGCCTTTTGCAGCGTTTCGACGGCCGCCGAAAGATCCCCGCTGCTGTATTCAGTCTTGCCGAGATTGGTGAGCGCAAAAGGATCGTCCGCTTTCAACTCGAGTGCTCGCTTGAATGCTGTGATGGCCTGCGGAAAGTCACCGAGCTGGCGTTCCGTGATGCCGAGATTCACCGCGGCCGTGTGACTCTGCGGGGCCTTCTGTGCGATCTCCGCGTAGATGGCACGAGCTTCGCCGAGACGGTCTTGATTGAACAACTGATTGGCTTCCTTCGCCCGGTTGACAAGATCCTCAGGTATGTCCGATGCGGGTTCCTTCTTCTTCGCGATAACGAGCGAGAAATCCAGATTGCTCCCCACGCTGGCAATCGGCGTCTCGAACAACTTCCGTTCCCGGGGAGTCAACTGAATCTCCGCGTCGCCGAGCGCGCTCAATTTTTCAACCAATGCGCCGGACCGGATTTGCAACTTTTCCATTTCCTCCTCGACGAGCTTGCGAGCCTGCTGGCGCCGCGCTTGCTCGTTGATCTGGCGGGCGACAAGCGATTTCAACAAGGCGTTCTCTTCGGCCATGGCTCCGGTCGCGCTCATGGTTGCGCCGGAGGTATCGGCCAACTGTTTCTCCAATTCGGCGATGCGTTTTCCCCCGCTTGCGAGCTGCTCGCGCATTGAAGCGATCGTCTTGTTGACAGACTCGACCTCGCCGCGCAATCCATCCTCGATCTTCCGGCGTTCGTCGCGATTTTTCCCGAGGTCCGCGATCTGTTGTTCGGCAGCGGCGAGCTTTGAGGCAAGTTCCTTGTTTTTGCCGGCGAGCTTTTCCGAATCCCCGGCCTGCTTCCCCAACGTCTCGTTCCGGACCACCATCGCGCTCGTTTCTTCCTTGAGCTGCGCGATCTCGACTGCCTTTCCGTTCAGGCGGCTGCCCAGTTCCTTGCGATCCGCCAGCAATTGCATACGGATTTTCTCGGACGAGTCGATGAACTGCGCGGCCTTCGTCAACTTGGCAAAAAGTTCTCCATTATATTCGTCGGCAACTTCGAGGTCCGCGTGTGCGGCCTCAAGATCGGACTGGAGGCTTGCGATGCGTTTTTCGTCCGCGCCCTTTTCGCGGGAAAGCCGTTCGTTGGCCTGCCGGACGTCGTCCAGCGCCTGCGCCGCCTGATCGAGTTGCGCCTGGGATTCGACGGCCTGAACTTTCGTGCGGTCCACCTCCGTGAGCGCGCTTTGTTCACGCGCGGTGGACTCAAGCAGCTTGCGATTGAGGTCTTCGTTGACCTGGCGCTCCTGACCCAGCCGCATCTCGAGGGTACGAATTCGGTCCTTGAGCGCGCCGAGTGCGCCGCGGCCTATCACGTCGTCGGCCTGGTCCGCCGAATCATCGCGCTGCCGCGCCAGTTGCGGAACGGAATCAACCGGCGAAGCGGCGGCGCCCGGAACCGGAATGCGATAGGAAGTCGACAATTGCGGCAGACGCAGGACCAGCGCGGACACCCGCGCGGCGCGTGGGCTCGGAGGAATCGATCGAGACGGGGGGGCAAGCGCCGCGACATCTCCTGCCGAAATCGAGGTCGCTTTAAGGGATTGCACCCGTGCGATGCTTTCGCGGCTCTTGGTGAGCCGGAAGTCGATGACGAGTGGTTCATATCCGGGACTGCTTTTCCGGACCTGTTCCAGCACGCTTGCACAAAAGCGATATTTCTGGAGAGCGTCTTCCAGTCTGCCGCCGGCTTCCTGCTGCTCCGCGGATTTGTAGGCCTGATATGCCTGCATGAAGAGATCGCCCGGGTCGTCGGCGGCAACAAGCGGCGCAAGGCTGGCGAGCACGCCAAGCAGCGCGAGCAGCGGGGGAACGCTCCAATATCGCATAGTCGAACCGCGTAACGTATCAGCGTGTGCGCGCGAAGACAATTCGCTTCCCACAATTTCCTGCGATACCCGGGTGCGACAATTTGTTCACATTTTGTTCACAGGCTTGACAGCCCATCGCGCCCGGGTTACCCACGCGCGGAGCGGGGCCCGGCCTCGCGAGGAACCGCAATGGAAACGACTCTGGACAGACCCGTGCTTGTTCTCAACCGACTCTGGCAGGCGGTAAACACCTGCAGCGTCCGCCGGGCGCTCACCCTCCTTTTCCAGGGCCACGCGCAGGTCGTGCGCAACGATGCGGAAAACAATTTCTCGACGCACGACTTTGGGAGCTGGCGCGAGTTGTCGCTCTCCGAACCCGAGCAGGAAATGGTGAAGACGATCTCGGTCCACATTCGGATTCCGCAGGTGATTGTGCTGCTGCTTTTCGACCGGCTTCCAAAAAAGGAGGTCAAATTCACGCGGCAAAACGTCTTCGAGCGCGACAGGAACACCTGCCAGTACTGCGGTGAAATCTTTGATCGGCGCGACCTCAACCTGGACCATGTTTTCCCCCGCGACCGCGGCGGCCAGACGACGTGGGAAAACATCGTGTGCTCGTGCATCCCGTGCAACAGCCGCAAGGGCAACCGCCTCCCGCACGAAGCCGGCCTGCAGCTTCTCCGCAAGCCCAGGCGCCCAAAATGGCGCCCGTTCATTAACATCACCTCCCCGAGCCCGCATCACGAGAGCTGGAAGCATTTTATCGACTTCGCCTACTGGAACGTCGAACTCGGCGAATAGCCGCGCGCCGCGCAAATCAAGCCGGCACCTGCAACATGAAGGAAAGCGCCACGGCCCCAAGGAATCCGATCGCCCCAAGGACGGCCAGCACCACGGCGGCGTAGGTCAGCCCGTCCGTTTTCTCCTTTGGCTTTGGGAAGGGCGAGGCGTTCACGAAATTGGCCGGTCGCGCGCTTGCGCTGCCCAGGTTCGCGGTCGCCCGCTCGGAATGGGGTAGCGGCTGCGAGGCTGTCGTGGGTGCATCCGCCGAAAAAACGGCTTCCACGCTGCCAAAGCGCACCTGCGAGCCGTCCCTGAGAATCGCATCGGTCACCGGCTGGCCATTGACGAAGGTGCCGTTCGTCGAGCCCTTGTCGTGGAGGTGATACTCGCCTTTCTCGACTGCGATCTCGGCGTGGTGGCTCGAAACGGACGCGTCCTCGATCTGGATCGTGTTGTCGGCAAGGCGGCCGATGCTCACCTTCTCGTCATTGAGGTCGTGGAGCGCTTGATTGTCTTCGGAAAGGTAAATGCGAATCTGGGGCATGGCGGTGAATTAGCAGCGGGACTTCGATTCATCAACCGTTTTGGCAAATTGGTCGAAAAAGTAAATCGCATCGCGCGGGCCGGGCGATGCCTCCGGGTGGTATTGCACGCTGAATGCCGGCAGCTCCCGGTGAGCGATGCCGGCGACGGTTCCGTCGTTCAGATTGACATGGGTGACCTCCACCTCGTCCGGCAACGAGTCGGGATCGATCGCGTAGCCGTGATTCTGTGAGGTGATCGCGATGCGGCCAGTGCGCAGATCCTTCACCGGCTGGTTCGCGCCGCGGTGGCCGAATTTCAATTTGAATGTCCTCCCGCCCAACGCGCAGCCGAGCAACTGGTGGCCGAGGCAGATTCCGAAAAGCGGGACGCGGCTCGCAAGCTGACGCACGGTTTCGTGCGCGTAGGTGAGCGCGGCCGGGTCTCCCGGGCCGTTGGACAAAAAGACGCCGTCCGGTTCGCGAGCCAGTGCGTCCGCGGCGGATGTCCTCGCCGGAACGACATCGACTTGAAAGCCGCGCTGCCGCAACAACCTGAGGATATTTTTCTTCATTCCGAAGTCGTAGGCCACGATCCGGCGCCTCGGCTCCGGCACTGGGAGGAAGACATTTCCGATCGCGTCTCTCGCATCGCCCAGGCGCTGTGATTCCTGCGCCCCCGCCTGCACCCACTCGCGGCTTTCCGCGCCCGCAGGATCCCATTCGTAAGCTGCGGCAGGCGTCACCTCCTGCACGAAATCCACGCCCTCGTAGGACGCGCCGCACGCCCGCGCAACGGCCTCCTCTTCGGTCAAATCCTCGGTCGCCACGCAAGCGCGCATCGCGCCGCGCGTGCGCAAATGCCGCGTGAGGGATCGCGTGTCGATGCCTTGAATGCCGGGGATGCCACTGCGCTCCAAAAAGTCGTGCAGCGACGATTCGCAGCGCCAGTTGCTTGGAATCGCGCTCAACTCCTCGATGACAAACGCGCGCACATGCGGCGTCCCGCTCTCCACGTCGAGGGCATTCGTTCCGTAGTTGCCGATTTGCGGAGCCGTCATGGCAACGATCTGCCCGCGATACGAGGGGTCGGTGAGGATCTCCTGGTATCCCGTCATCGACGTATTGAAACAGATCTCCCCGACGGCGGCGCCGCGGGCTCCAAAGCCCTCGCCACGAAACACCCGACCGTCTTCCAATGCTAAAATGGCAGCCACGCGGCGAATATGATCGCGGGATTCGAGCGACTCAACCCCGGAAAAGCAAACGTCCGCCCGGCTCGCAATGGAGCATGCCGGACGGACGTTGAAAAATTGCCCCGCCTGTGCCGTTCGACGCATTTCCCGTTCCCTTATGGAAACGGCGGATAACCGCGGAACGAGGTGCTGACGTCCAATCAAGGCCTGTCATTACCTCGCCCCGCCAAGCCTCCTGGTCACAAAACATCGGATCGGGAGTTTGCGTGCTAATCTCGAACACCGCAGGGCAAACTGGTATTCGCGCCGATGCGAAAAACAACCGCACCCGGGCGAAACAACAAAATTGGAAAGAGCGTCACTCGCGGAATTCGATCCCGAGTTCGTCGCGCAGCCGGCCTCGCAGCCGGTCGCACGCGGCGTTCACTTCATCTGCCGTCAGGGTTCGCTCCGGGGAGCGGAAAGTCAAGGAGAAGGCCAGCGATTTGCGATCGGCCGGCAGCTTCGCGCCCGAGTCATCCGTGAAGATGTCGAACGGCTCGATGTCCGCGAGCAACGGTTCGCCGGACGCGCGCACGATCCGTTGAATTTCGCCGAAGGCCAGGGAGCGCGGGAGCACCGCGGCGATATCGCGGGCCACCGCTGGAAATCTCGGGCTCGGAATAAAGGCGCCCTTCCCAAGCGAGGCCGCCTGCACTGCATCCAGCCGAAGCTCCGCCGCGACGACCGGCCCACGCGCACCGAGCGCGCGCGCGGCGCCCGGAGTGAGTTGTCCCACGACGCCCGATACGAAATCGCCGATCCTCACCTCCAGCGCCAGGCCGAACCGCGCATCGTTTGTCTTCTCAAATTCCGCGCCCGGGGCGATGGCTTCGAGGACTCCGCTCAAATCGAAGAGGTCGATTTCCGCCGCTTCGGCATCGCGCCAGGTGCGCGGCGCGCGCGGGCCCGTGGCGATCAGACCCAGGACCGTCGCTTCCTCCTCCGCGGCGCTCGCGAATACGCGCCCCAGCTCGAAGAGCCGCACCGTTGCCGCGCCGAGGTTCAAGTTCCTCCGCACGGCGGCGGACAGGCCGCCGATCAGGCTTGAGCGCAATGCGCACTGTTCGTCGCCGAGCGGGTTGCGCAGCACGAGGAAGTCGCCTCGCGCCGGCCTCGCGACCAGCGTGCTCGTTCGCGCCTCGCTGAAGCCCATTCCGACCAAGGCGCGGCGCAAATCCATCGCCGCATCGTAGCTGACATCCGCCGCCGACGCGTGCGCCGGCCCCCCGCTCACCCGCCCGGAGATCCGCTCGATTCCGACGAGCCGGATGACCTCCTCGATCAAATCCACTTCGCGAGTCAGATCGCCGCGGAAGGCCGGCACCCGCCACATGGCGGACTCCGCGTCACCGCCGACTTTATCGAGACCGAGCTTCGCCAGCGGGGCATCGATCTCGCGATTCTCCAACGCCAGCCCGAGCAGCGCGCGGCACGTGGCGTAACGCAGCGCCACCGACCATTCCAACTGGGGCAGCGCGCCAGCCGTCGCGATCGCTTCGTCCGGCGTTCCTCCGGCGATTTCGACGATCAGTTGCGCCGCCCGATTGCTGGCTGCGAGCACGCCGGCGGGATTCACGCCTCGCTCGAAGCGATAGCTCGAGTCGCTGTGCAGATTGAGCCCCCGCGCGGTGGCGCGCACACCGGGAGCGTCGAAATACGCGCTTTCCAAAAGGATTTCCGTCGTCTCGCCGGTGACACCCGATCCTTCGCCGCCCATCACTCCCGCCAGCGCGAGCGGACGCGCCGAATCCGCAATCACGAGGTCGGTGGAGCGCAACGCGTATTCGCGCCCGTCGAGCGCCGGGAGGATTTCACCCTCCGACGCGCGGCGCACGACGATGCCACCCGCCACCTTCGCCGCGTCGAACGCATGCAGCGGCTGGCCGAGTTCCAGCATCACGTAGTTCGTGACATCGACAACGTTGTTGATCGGACGCAGGCCGGCCGCCTCGAGGCGGCGCGCCAGCCATTCCGGACTCGGACCGACCGTCACGCCTCGAATCCACCGAACCGAGTAGAACGGGCAGCCGACAGGATCTTCGATGCGGGCAAGGGCCGCATTCTCACGCGTCGGAGCTGGCTCGACGGACGGCTCCGCAAAGGCTTCGCCGCTATTCGCTGCGACCTCCCTCGCGATACCGGTGAGACTGAGCCAGTCGGGACGGTTTGACGTGATCTCAACCTCCAGCACGGTATCGGGCGGAAAGATTTCGGAAATCGGCGCGCCTACTTTTGTCGCGGATGGAAGAATCAGCAGCCCGTCCGCGTCGTCTGCGAGGCGCAGCTCCTTTGCGCTGCACAACATGCCCTCGCTCTCGACGCCGCGGAGCTTGCCGACCTTGATCTTGAAATCGCCGGGCAGCACCGCCCCCGGCAGCGCGACCGGGACCTTGTCACCGACCTGGTAATTCTTTGCTCCGCAGACGATCTGGCGCGGGTGCTTGCTGCCGTCGTCGACGCGGGTCACGCTCAATCGATCAGCGTTCGGATGCGGGTTCGATTCGAGGATTTGCCCCACGACGACGTTCGGAAAATCCGCGCCGTGCGTTTCCAGGGAAGCGACCTCAAGTCCCGCACGCGTGAGGACCGCATCGAGTTCCTGGGTTGTGCCCGCGTAAGGCACAAATTCCTTCAGCCAACTGAGCGAAATTTTCATCGATTTGAAGCCGGCGGGCGCGGAGAAGAGGCGCCGCTCGGCGGGAATTAAAATTGTCTTAAAAACCGCAGGTCATTTTCAACGAGCATGCGAATGTCGGGGACGCCGGTGAGATTCATTGCAAGCCGGTCGAGGCCGAAGCCGAATGCGAAGCCGGTGACCGTTTCGGGATCATAGACGCGGTCGCGGCGGCGGTCACACATCGCCTCGAACACCGCGGGATCGACCATGCCGCAACCCGCGAGTTCCATCCATCGTTCACCCAGTGCGGCGGTGCGAATGTCGATCTCGAAGCTCGGCTCGGTGAACGGGAAGAAGTGCGGACGAAAGCGGATGTCCGTGCCGGTGCCAAACAGCTCTTGGAAAAAGAATTCCAGCGTGCCCTTGAGTTCGGCGACCGAGACCGCTTCCGCGACGTAGAGGCCCTCCATTTGGGTGAATTGCGCGAGGTGCGTCGCATCCACTTCGTCGCGGCGATAGGCGGCGCCAGGCGCGATGATGCGCACGGGCGGCGGCTGGCCCTCCATCGTGCGGATTTGCACAGTCGAGGTGTGCGTGCGCAACAGCCGGCCATCGGGCAGGTAGAATGTATCCAGCTCGTTGCGGGCCGGGTGGTGCGGCGGAGTGTTCAGCGCATCGAAGCAATGCCATTCGGTCTCGATGTCGGGACCGTCTGCGAGCGCGAAGCCCATGCGCCGGAAAATCCGCACGGCCCTGTCGAGGAGTTGCGTGAGCGGGTGGATCGAGCCGCGCAGCGGCGCGATACCGGGCAGCGTGAGATCGACCTCCGCCAGCGAAGCTTCATCGGCGGCGCTCGCAAGCGCCCGATCGCCGGCCTCCAGCGCGGAGGTCACCTCGGCCCGCAGGGCGTTCAGCGCCTTGCCGACGCTGGCTTTCGCCTCCTTCGGCACGTCCCGCATTCCCTCGCTGAGAAGCGGAATCGCGCCGGTGCGGCCCAGGTATTTCAACCGGACGGCGGCGAGGTCGGGCGCAGTCCGCGCCGCGGTGATGGCCGCCAGCGCTTCGGCGCGAAGCGATTCGATCTGCGCTTCCATCGAAGGAATCCGCAGATTTCGCAGACTCGCACAGACTTAATTTCTCTGCGCCAATCTGCGTGAACCTGCGGATGATTATCAGGCGGCCTTTTTCGACTCGAGGGCAGCGGCCGCCTGTTTGACGATCGCGTTGAAGGCGGTCTCGTCCGTAACGGCGAGATCGGAAAGGACCTTGCGGTCGAGGCCGATGTTTGCGGCTTTCAAGCCCTCGATGAAGCGGCTGTAGGTGAGGCCCTGCGCGCGCACGGCGGCGCTGAGGCGGGCGATCCACAAGGAGCGGAAATTGCGCTTGCGGGTCTTGCGGTCGCGATAGGCCCAGTATTTGGCCTTCATTTGCGCGTCCTTCGCATAGCGAAAGAGCTTGGAACGACGGCCGCGATAGCCCTTCGACGCATCGACGACGCGTTTGCGGCGCTCGCGACTGGCGGGAGCATTGGTTGCTCTTGGCATGGTTCAAAACTCCGGGTTTCTTCCGGAGCCTCCGTGGAGCGGACTGTTCTTCATTGGATTCCGGGCCTCGTCTGCTCCGTATCCCCGGCTGAAGCGCCGGGGCAGACCGCGAAATCGTTGGGTTCTAGGAGAAAGGCAGGTTCAACTTGATGCGGCCCACGTCCGTCTGGTCCACCACCGCGGCCTTCGCAAGATTGCGCTTGCGCTTGGCCGATTTGCTGGAGAGGAGGTGACGCCGTCCCGCATGGGCGCGCAGAACCTTGCCGGAAGCGGTCACTTTGAAACGCTTCGCGACAGCCTTTCGTGTCTTGCTGCGTGCGATTGCTTTGGGCATGAGAGTCGGCGAATATGCACGCGCGCGGCATCGACAACAAGAAAAATTACGAGGCTCCCGCACGATCGGGTGTGCGGAGGCTCCGGACGCCAGTTGACGGACGATACCCATGCCGCTAAGAGCATGGGATGCGCGCCGCTATTTCCCTTCGACTTTTTGCAATCCTTCTTGCCACCGCCACCGCGGCATTGGCCCTGCCGACGGACAGGGGAAAGGTTCTCAAGGGCCGCTACGTGGCCAGTGGCAGCGCTTCCGTCGCGGGCGTCACCGTGCGCTACCTGCCATCGAACGTCCATGTGGACTCCCATGGACACGTGAAGGGTTTTGTGAACCGCGTCGTGATCACCCGGACCGGCGTCCTCCTGGAAAATGGCTTCGTGCGACTGCACGGAAACACCCGGAGCCTGACGCTGCGCTCGCGGAAGGGCACCTTTACCGCGCCTGCGGTGCTCCGCCTGGATGGCGCGGTATTCAAGGGTTCCTTCAATGGCCTTTCGGACCGCAGCCAGCGCCTTTCGAGATATTTCCACGGCAAGATTTCCGGCAGCAAGAACAGCACTTTCCTGCTGCGCTCGCGTTAGGCCGCGCGGGAGGCCTGCGCGCAAATCGGCCCAATTACCGCAGTCTCCGGAGCCTCGCTCCGTCGCGGCTATTTGGATTTGGCGCGCTTCTCCGCCTCGGCCTTGAGGGCGGCGACCGTGTTCTTCACTTCGCCCTGCGCGGCGCCTTTCGCGAGGATGGCAATGGAGGATTTGGGCTTGACGTAATTCGTGTAGCGCAGGATGGAGCCGGTCCCGAAGGGCTCGACGCGCAGCGAGCCGTCGGAGATGTCGGCCATGGGCGACTTCAGCAGCTTCCATTGCACATCCACCCCGCCGCCCGACTGGCTGTAGGTATTTTGCACGGTGTAGGACATGGTGCCAAAGATGGGCATTCTCGATGTGTATTCGACGACGCAGACGTTCGGAGCAGGTTGTGAAACGACTTTCGCCGAAACAAGATTCGGCTGAAAATCCTGCGCGTGGTCGTAGTCGCGGAAGACCCCGGCCACCGTCGCGACCGGCGCATTCACCAGCGTGTAAACCGTGAGCTGCGGCCAGACGCCGCCCGGCATGTCTTTTTGCGCCACGATCATTTGCCCGTCTTTTATCTGCTGGAGCTGAATTGGCGACAGACCGGCGGCAATGTCCGCGAGAGCAACGCCGGACAGCGCCAGCACTGCGACAGCGCACGCAAGGAATGTCTTCGTGATCATGAGTTGACTGGAAGTGGCAGCGCCCGGACTGTCAAGCCCGCGGAACGATGGCGCGTCGCCGAGCACTCTTGGCTTGGCTAATGCTCAAGCTTGGTGAACTTTAGCCACGTTCGCGACAACATCGCATGTCCGTTCCACCGCCGACCAACATCAGTCAAGCCTTCGCCCCGGCGCGGGAGGCAGTCTTGATTTGGGTGGTGCTCACCACCTTCCTGGTGATCTGCGTCTGGATGGGCGGTCAGTATGGCGAGCGAAAACTCTCCGATGCGATCCGCAGCGACGCGGTAAATGCAGCCCGCGCCGCCATGCTGGGCCTCGATCCCGCGCTCCACGACCGGATTGCCCGCCAGGAAAAAATGTGGTCCGACCCGCACAAGAAAGCACTCGCGACCCTGCTTGCTTTCCACAAGCAATACCCCGACGTGAGCCGCGTGCGCACGTTCATGCTGCACGGCGGGAAGGTCGTCGTCATCCTCGACACCGAGACCATTGCGGGTGATGTGGGGATGAAGCGCCCGGTCGATCCCATGGAGTTGCGCACGCCGCTGCCGGAGACCGATCCCGCCTACGCGGTTGTCGAAAAAGTGCTCAAGAGCCGCGATCCCGCCGCGACCGAGCATTCCAGTTACGACGGTTACCGTCATTGGCGCCCGGGCGTTGTCCCATTCGGGAAGGACGCCGCCATCGAGGCCGACCTCACCAGCATCACGCAGGAGTCCACATTGATGAGCCTCCAGATGTGGGTCGGCACCGGCATCGGCATCGCGGTGATCGCCTGCGGCGTCGTCGCCCTCATTTACTTCAATCTCCGCACGGCCCATCTGCTTTCCAAAACCACCGGCGACGAGGCCCGGCGCTCCGAGGATTGGCTCGAGCAGCGCAACAGCCGTCTCGTCGAGGCCCTGGGTCAGGCCGTCCTCCATCGCGATCTCAGCGCCGATTACCTGCTCTGGGGCGGCGACACCAGACGCCTGCTCGGCACCGCCATCGACCAAATGCCGATGGATTTCGAGGCGTGGCTTGCGCGCATCCATCCCGAGGACGCCATCCGCGTAGGCACCGCCGCCAGCCGCGCCACGGAAGACCAGCGCACATACGAAATCGAGTACCGCGTGCGGCACGAGAATGGCGAGTGGCGGTGGTTTCGCGAGCGCGGCGTCGTCTCCTTTCGATTGGACGAGGACAAGCTGCGTCCCAGCTCGGTCGATTGCGTGCTCGACGATATCTCCCAGAACAAGCACGGAGCGGAACAACTCGCCTCCCTCGCCCTCATCGCCAGCCATACGGACAACGCCGTGTGCCTCACCAACGAGGCCGGGTGCATCCAGTGGACAAATTCGACGTTCCAGCGCCTCACCGGAATGGAATCCGTCGAATCCGGCGGCAAAGCCTTCACCGACCTGTTCGTTTCCGCGCCGGGGCAACCCGCGCTCGTCGGGCTTTTCGACGACGCCATCGCCGGCCACGGCGGGCGCGCCGAGATCCAGCTCATCCATCGCAACGGCTCCGCATATCGGGCGAATCTCGAGCTCCAGCCGCTCCGGGACGATACCGGCGCCATCAACCGGCTCGTTGCCATCCAGAGCGACATTACCGCTGCGAAGGAATTCGAGACCCGGCTCGTGCGGGCGAAGGAGGATGCCGAGAGCGCCGACCGCGCCAAGAGCGAATTCCTTGCCGTGATGAGCCACGAGATTCGCACACCGCTCAACGCCGTCCTCGGCTTCACCCGATTGTTGCTCGACACCCAGCTTACCGTCCAGCAGCGCGACTACATCGACACCATCCGTTCGAGCGGCGACAGCCTCCTCCACCTGCTTAATGATATTCTTGATTTCTCGAAGATGGATGCCGGCGGCATGCAGCTCGAGCAGGTCCCCTTCGACTTGCGCGGCTGTATCGAGGACACCCTCGACGTCCTCATCGCACCCGCCTCGACCCGCGGCCTCGATCTCTACGCCGACATCGGCCTCGAAACCCCTCTTGCCGTCGTCGGCGACCGCGGACGGCTCCGCCAGGTGCTGCTAAATCTCACAGGCAACGCCGTGAAATTCACCGAAAGGGGCGAAGTCGCGATCAGCGTCCGTCCCCTTCCCGTCCAGCTTCCGGCGGCCAACCACCACCCGGCAACCGTCCGCCTGCGCTTCGAGGTTCGCGACACCGGCTCAGGCATCAACGCCGACCAGCAGGCACAGCTTTTCCGCCCGTTCACCCAGGCTGACAGTTCGGCCACCCGGAAGCATGGCGGCACCGGCCTCGGCCTCGCCATCAGCAAGCGTCTCATCACGCTCATGGACGGGGAGATCGGCCTCGAAAGCGTCACCGGCAAGGGTTCCACCTTCTGGTTCGAGATCCCCCTCGCCGTCGCCTCCCACCAGCCCGCGCCTCCGCCCGGCCTTCACGCGCTCGAAGGATTGCGCGTGCTCGTGGTCGAGAAAAATCCCGGCCAGCGGCGCGTGCTCGTCGATCAGCTCACCGCCTGGGACCTTCACGTCGAGGCATTCGGACGCGGACGCGACGCCATTTTCGCCGCGGAACACCGCCGCTTCGACGTCGCCATTCTCGACTCCGCTCCGCCGGACATCGATGGCCTTGGGCTTGTTGACCGGCTCCGCCATTCCCCGCGGCGCAACGTCGGCAGCATCATCCTTGCCGGCCCGCCCGGTCAACTGCCGGTGGCCACGCACGGCCCATTCGACGCGCTCCACCGGCTCGTCAAACCCATCCATGCCGTCGTCCTCGCCGAGACCCTTCTGCGCGTCGGAACCCGCGCCACCTCTCGTCCGGCGGTCCCGCGTCCGGCCATTTTCCCATCCGCCGCCGCCCCCGCTCGCGCCACGCCGCCAGCGCGCGAAGTTGCCCGCACGCGCCCCGCCGAGCCCGCCATTCCAGTCCGCCGCATCCTTGTTGCCGACGACAACGCGATCAATCGCAAGCTGCTCAAGAAGATCCTCGACGGAATGAACTACACCGCCACCCTCGTGAGCAACGGTCTGGAATGCGTGGACGCCGTTAAAGCGGGCAGCTTCGATGCGATTCTCATGGACATCCAGATGCCCGAAATGGATGGCCTCACTGCAGCCCGTGCCATCCGCGAACTCGGCAGCGAAATCCCCATCATCGCTCTCACCGCGGATGCGATGCCCGACGATCGCGCCCGCTGCCTCGCCGCGGGAATGAACGACTACTTGCAAAAACCGCTCCGTCCCGACGCGCTGGAGGCCGCCCTCGACCGCGCCGCTGCCGCCGCCGTCGCGTAAAGATTCACGTTCGAGCTGAGCTACTTTCGCTCCATCAATCGAATCGGGTGCTCGTC
Organism: Terrimicrobiaceae bacterium; assembly: GCA_028713285.1. Lineage (GTDB taxonomy): Bacteria > Verrucomicrobiota > Verrucomicrobiia > Chthoniobacterales > JAATET01 > JAATET01. Next base: position 6,461 of record JAQTOP010000060.1, on the reverse strand, counting down.
GAGAACGTTCGGCTCAATGCCTCGCACGCGCCGAGGGTCATAGAGCTGGATGCCGACATAGAAATAGAGTGGGCAAACAACGAATTCCTTCGCGATGAGGAAATCCTCGGCCTGCGCGAGCGTCGCGAAACGCCTTTTTGGATCGGCCTCACTGGCTGCGGAGGCGATGAGCGCGTCATACGCGGCGTCGCCCCATCCGGTGCGGTTGTTGCCGCCGCCGGTGAGAAACATGTCGAGGAACGTATTCGGATCGGGGTAATCGCCGACCCAGCTCGACCGGCAGATGTCGTAGTCGAGGCTGTTCATCGAGTTCAGATACACCTTCCACTCCTGCCTGGTGAGTGCTACCTGCACGCCCAGCGCGTCGCGCCACATGCTCTGCAGCTCGACGGCGAGCGCCTCGTTCAGCTCGCTTTCGGAGTAGAGGTAACGCACGAGCGGAAATCCACGTCCGTTGGGGTAGCCGGCCTCCGCGAGCAGGCGGCGGGCGCCGGCGGGATCATAAGCCACGCCCTCCGGCGGGACGTAGCCCGCGATGCCTGGCGGCACGAGCGAGGCGGCGGGGCGCTCGCCGCCGCGCGTGATTTTTTGCACAAGGCGCTGCTTGTCCACGGCGAGGGCAAAGGCACGGCGCACCCGGGCGTCGCGGAATGGTCCGGCGTTGCAGTTGAACCGCAGAAAGTAGGTGGCGAGAAACGGCGCGGAGTGAAAATCCGGCCGCCGCTTGAGTTCGTCGAGAAGCGCGGTGGGGGCGAGGCCCTTGTCGAGCATGAGGTCGGCTTCGCCGCTCGCGTAGAAATTGAAAGCGACGTTGGCCTTCGAGATCGGCAGCACATCGACCGTCTCCAGCGCGACGTGGTCGCGATCCCAGTAGAATGGATTTTTGCGCAGGCGGATGCGGTCGTTGATCCGCCATGCATTCAGCAGGTAGGCGCCGTTGTTCACGATGCGCCCGGGCTTGATCCAGTCGTCGCCGGCGCGCTCGATCAGGCGCATGGGCACGGGCAGGAGTGGCGAGCCGGCGCACAGCTCGAGGAAAAACGGCGTGGGATATTCGAGCTGCACTTCGAGCGTGCGGTCGTCGATCGCACGCACGCCGACCTGTGCGAAATCCTTCAATTTGCCGTCCGCGAAGGCCTTTGCATTTTTGAGGTAGAAGAGCTGGTAATTGTTTGCCGCCGCGGTGGCGGGGGTGAGAACGCGCCGCCACGAATCAACGAAATCTCCCGCCATGACCGGCGCGCCATCGCTCCATTTCGCATCGGCGCGCAGGTGAAACGTGTAGGTCCTCCCGTCCGGCGAAATGGTCCACGAATCGGCCGTCCCGGGCACCGCTCGAGCGTGGCGGTCGAATCTCGTGAGGCCCTCGAACAGGGCGCTCACGACGCGCCCCTCGGGCTGGCCGGTGATCACCGCCGGGTCCAGCGACTCCGGCTCCGCGCCGTTGATAAAAACCAGATCGGCCCTACCGTCCTTCCGGTCGCACCCGGAGAGCAGGAGGCCCGCAAGAAGGAGGATGGCGGGGATTCCAGTCGCGCGAAGCATCCCCCACTCATAACGGGAACCCCGAATCACGCCAGACCCGAGACGCAACGTTACGCGTGTCGGCGGCTGCGCCACCAGAGCACGACAGCCGCCACGGCCAGCAGTCCGGCCGCACCGGGCTCCGGCACGGGGAGGTAATTCGAGAGCGTGACGTTCTGGTTTGCGACATCCAAATTCACCTGGAAGCTGCCGCTGACTGCGCCCTCAATATTTCCGTTGTCAACCGCCACGCGTTGACCGAAGGCCACATTCGAGAAACTTCCCGTGAGCGCGGTCCCGTCGATGATGACATAGGTCGCCGCGGCCGACGGAATGAGGTCGTAAAGCGTCACCTGCAACTTGCCATCGAGCAAAACGGAGCCGGCCTGTAGAGACCCGAGGACGGACTGGGAAATCTGCGAGTTGTAGTCGTCGAAGACTTCGAAGTTGCCGCCGGCGCCCAGCACCAGATTGCCGGTCAACAGCGCGGTCGTCCTTCCGACGTCCAAAGATCCCGTGCTCGAAAGCGTCGTTCCCGAGCTCATCTGAATCTTTGCGCCGTTGTAGAGCACGAGCGAGCCGGTGTTCGTAAAATTGCCGGCGAGCACCTGCGTGCGGTCGCCGATGTAGAGTTCGCCGGCGTTCTCTGAAAGACCGGAAAGTGCATCGGCCTGCGTGCCGGAATCGCGAATCGCGGCCCCCGCACCCTGGATGGTCAGCGAGGCGCCGGCCGCAATCCTGTCGATCTGCGCGCCCGCCCACTTCGCTTCGGCGACACCCTGCGATCCGATGGCATAAACGGCGATCCGGCCCGCGTTCAGTCCGCCGCCGGAATTCTGCGCCAGCGCCGAAGTCGAAACGACTCGGGAAGTGGCGGCGTTGAAGGTCCCGTAGGCAACAACGTCGATTTCGCCGGAATTCGAAAACGCTCCGTCCACCTGAAACGTCCGCGTGCCGCCGAAGACCGAGGCGTCGATTTGCGTGATTCCCGAGTTGGTGAGGCTGCCGGAGACGTGAAAGTCGCCATCCTCGACGTAAAGGTTTCCCGATACGTCGAGATTTCCCGCTGTGGTGAAGGAGTGCGTATGGGTCTCGAAGTTGCCCGCCACACTCGCCAGGCCCGTGAGAGCGTCCGTGCCGTCCGAAAGATTGCGAATGCTCGAGCCCGCTCCAGTGATCACCACCGAGGCGTTCTTCCCGATCGTCTGAATGTGCGCGCCCTGCCAGGCCAGCACGGCCGTCGGCTGATCGGCGTTCGTGCTGTGGGTTGTCAGGACCTCGTAGGTGCCCCCGGTAAGCGTTGTGCCCGACTGCTGCGCGAGCACTCCCTGGATGTTGACCAAGGCATGCCCGGAGGGCCGGAACTCCGCCGAACTCTTGCCGAGGACGCTGATCGTCCCGGAATTGTCGAAGCTGCCATTCACGGTCAGCACCGTCTGCTTCCCAGCGCCGGATTCTCCACCCAGCACCGTCAATGTGCCCGTATTCACGAGGCCCCCGCCCACGGTCAACGAACTGTCGGCGCGATTCGAGGTGACTTCCAAGTCACCCGCGTTCGACAGCGCTCCAAGCGTCGTGAGCGAGCCGTTGTCGAGCGTGAATTTCCCGTTGTTTGCGGTCAGATTCACCAGCGCATTCGCGTTGTTGGCGCTGTTTTTGAGCGACGCTCCCGTCCCGCTCAGGCTGACGGTCACTCCGACGCCGATCGTGCGCACATCGGCCCCCTGCCAGGCGAGGGTTGCTGTGCCGTTCGATCCCGCATCCAGTTCGTAGTCGCCGGCGGTGAGCGTGGTGCCGACCTGCTGGACAAGCGCCCCCTGCGCCACGACCGACGCCGCGTAGCCCGTGGGTGAGGAACCGGTGCCTGTGATCGTGAGGGTGCCGGCATTCGAAAGCGTGCCGCCGACCGCCACCTGCGCGGCCTGCGTGGCGCCCGCGACGGAAAAATCGCCGAGGTTCGCCAGATTCCCGGTCACCGTCCAGTTCGTGTCCTCGAGGGCGACGCCCGCGTCCACGTAATTCACGATCTTACCGGAATTCGAAAAGTTTCCGGTGATCGCCAGCGTGCGCCCGATCATGCGCAGGTAACCGCTCACCGAGCTCAAGCCACCCAGCGCGTCCACCCCTCCCGCCTGGAAAGAGGCGCCCGCGCCGTTTAGCTCGACCGAGGCATTCGCGCCGATCGATGTGATGCCGGTCCCGTTCCACGAAAAGACTGCCGTCACGCCCGCGCCGACGGCGCGGATCTGGTAATTACCGGCGCCGAGCACGCCGCCGCCCGCGTTGGCCAGATTGCCGGAGATCGCAAACGTCTTCGACCCGGACGTGGCGTCTGCGCTGAAAATGACCGTCCCGCTGTTCGCAAAATTCCCGTTCACCGCGAGATTCTGGCCGCTCAACTCCAGGGTCCCGAGAACCTGCGAGAGATTCGCCAACGCACTGGAGGACGTCGTCTTGTTCCGAAACTCCGCGCCGCCGCCCAGGATGCGCACGCTCGCTCCGGCCGCGATGGACGTTACCGGCGCGTTGTTGATGGCGAGCAGCACGGTGGAACCCGCCTGCGAAGCGTCGAGCGTCCACGTCCCCGTCAGCACTCCGCCCACGAGCCCGGTGAGAGAGCCGGAGAAATCCATCGCCAGCGCTCCGGCCCCTCCCGTGAGCGAGAATGACCCGCTGTTCGAGAGATTCCCAGCCACGCTGAAGGTCGCATTTTGCGCGGCGGCACCGAATCCGGCGCCGGATCGAAGGGCAAACGTCCCGGAATTCACGAGATCCCCGCCAATGGACGCCGCGAGCGTGGCGGGAGACGCGCCGTAGTTGGTGAAACTCAGGTTGGCCGTGCCCGCGTTCGTCCAGGCCCCACCGATCTGGAAGGTCGTGTTCGGACTGTTCGAGTTATCGGTGAACGTGCCGTTGTTCGTAAACGCGCCGCCTGTTTGAAAATCGAGCGGGTCGGTCGTCCCGCCAAGCAACTGGATCGAATTGATCGAAAGCTGTCCGGCATTCGTGAGCGGGCCCGTGACCGTAATGCCACGCCGTGCCAGCCGAAGCTCGCCATTGATCTGGTTCAGGCCCGTGAGCGCGTCCGAGTTGTCCACGGAATTCCGGATGCTCGCCCCTCCGCCGGTGAGCGAGATGAGAGCGGGCGCCGCGATCGTGGCAATGGCCGCTCCCTGCCACCGGATCGTCGCCGTTCCCGTGTCGGTGGCCGGGTTCAGCATTTCCGCCGTGAATCCGCCCTGCGAAATCGTGCCGCCCGAGAAATTCGTGAGCGTGCCGAGGTCGATGGTCGAGCTCGATGTCCCCGACGTCCCTGTCGCGCGCGCGTAAACGGTCGCCGCCGGCACCGGCGAATTAAAATTCGAACCATCCGCGCCGGGCCCGAGGGTTGTCTGCCCGAGGACGGTGAGCGTCTGATTCTGCCCGAAAATTCTGCCCGCCGTGAAAGTGAGCGTCGAAATCGTCACCGGGAGATTCAGCGTGAGCGTGTTGCCCGGGGTGTTCACCACGGCCGTATAGGTGTCCGCGCCATTATTTGGGACGCCATTGGTCCAGTTGGCTGGCGTTCCCCAATTCGACGACCCGGCCGACCATGTGGACGTCACCGCGGCGCCCCTCGAGTCCAGCCCCGCAGCCAGGCAGAGCGCCAGCGCGATCATCCCGCGACCCGCAGTTTGCGGGCGCGACCCGGTCTTTGCGTGGAACCTTCCGGGGAGAACCGTCGCCGCCATGCAGCGATGTTCTCTTCCCGCCGCATGCCTCGTCAAGCGCTACGATTTCCGACCCCCAATGGCGCGGTCCGCCGCCTCCGTTTCCTGCGCCGAATCCTCTTTTGACGCCGCAGCGCGGGCCGCCTAGGCTCTCCGTATGGCCCCGCCTCTCTCGACCCCTGGAGCACTCAACAAGAGCCGCCCATGGCTCATATCCATCGGCATCCTTTCGATCCTCGTCGGCTTTTTCGCCATCGCGTTTCCGCTCGCGATGACAGTCGCCATCGAGCAGGTGATCGGCATTGTCCTCATCATCACGGGAGTCTTCGCAATCACGACCGTCCTTTTCGGCGAGGAAAGGAATCACCGCGTCGCCACCGTGCTCCTCGCGCTAATCCGCCTTGCGGCGGGCCTCGCTTTGCTCATCTACACAGCGCCCGGGGTGCTCGCGCTCACGACGGTGCTCTGCGCGTTTTTCTTTGCGGAGGGAGTCGTCTTCCTCGTTTCCGCCTTCACGCTGCGACATAACCGGGCGTGGATTCTGATTCTCCTCAACGGTCTCGTCGCCTTCGTGCTCGGCGGCCTCATTTTCGCGCATCTCCCGTCGGCCGCCGCGTGGGCTATCGGCCTCCTCTACGGCATTAACTCGATCTTCTACGGCGCCTCGCTGCTCGGCTTCGCGGCCGCGGGGAAGGCATCCTAGGCTCCCTGCCCGTGCGAAGCCGCGGCGTTGCAATCCGTTCCCGCCGATGGAACGTTATTGCCTGCCCGTGATCGAAACCTTCCATCCGCCATCCCGCCTCCTGCTCGGCCCCGGCCCCAGCATGGTCGCGCCGTCCGTCCTGGAGGCAATGGCGAAGCCGCTTGTCGGCCACCTCGACCCCGCCTTCATCGAAATGATGGAGCAGATCAAATCCATGCTCCGCGCCGTCTTCCAGACCGCGAACTCGATGACCTTTCCCGTGAGCGGCACCGGCAGCGCGGGCATGGAATTCTGCTTCGCGAATCTCATCGAGCCCGGCGATGAAGCGGTGATCGGCGTCAACGGCGTCTTCGGTGGCCGCATGGCCGAGGTCGCCTCCCGCTGCGGGGCGAGCGTCATTCGCGTCGAGTCCGAATGGGGACGCATCATCGAGCCGGAGCAAATTGCCGCCGCGCTCGAGGGCCGCCGTCCGAAGCTCGTCGCCATCGTCCACGCCGAGACCTCGACCGGCGCGCTCACGCCCG
>JAQTOP010000138.1 GCA_028713285.1 Terrimicrobiaceae bacterium | reverse complement strand
GTCCGAGACGCACAACGCCGCGCTCGCGCCGTTGATGAAAAGAATGTCGGGGTCGATCTCGCCGTCCGCGCTGAGGAGAACGCCGATGATCTGCGTGTCGTAGAGATAGCCCTTTGGAAAGAGCGGACGCAGCGGCCGATCCGTCATGCGGCAGGTGAGGATTTCCTTCTCGCTGGGGCGGCCCTCGCGCTTGAAGTAACCGCCGGGAAATTTGCCGACGGCGGCGGCCTTCTCGCGATAATCGACGGTGAGCGGGAACCAGTCCTGCCCTTCCTTGATGGTGGTGGCGGAAACGGCGGAAACCATGACGATGGTCTCGCCGGAGCGGACGGTGACGGCGCCGTCGGCAAGGCGGGCGAGTTTGCCGGTTTCAATGACGATGGGGTTCTGCCCGGCGTGGGCGGTAACGGAATGTGGCATGGTATTTATGATGGATGGGCAGCGCCGGGATTTGAGGGGAGGCGCCGCACGGGGTGGGTTGGTTGGATGCCGAAAAGCCCCAGCCGCTGGCCGGGGCTTTCGGAAACTGGCATCGGGTGAATCCGCGTCAGCTCGAAAGCTATTTGCGGAGTTCGAGCTTCTCGAGGATCGTCTGGTAGCGATCCGAAGCGGTGCGCTTCAAATAATCGAGGAGGCTGCGACGCTGGGCGACCAGCTTGAGCAGGCCGCGGCGCGAGGAGTGATCCTTCGCGTGAATTTTGAGATGCTCGGTGAGTTCGGTGATGCGCCGGGTGAGGAGCGCAATTTGGACATCGGCGCTGCCGGTGTCTTTTTCGTGGAGGCGCAGGGTTGCGACCTCTGAGGTTTCAATCTTTCCCATTTCTTTCAAATTTCAATAGTCCGCGAGCTTCGCACGCGTTTCCCGCACTGGCAAGAAGGATTTGCCCCCGTCCGGACCATCGGCGCGCCGCGACGGGACCCTGCTCGAAACCCGTCCGACGTCCCGTTTGTCCGCTCCCGGCCCCGGCCTCAATACATTCCCCAGCCGCCCCAGCTATCCCAGCTCAGCGCCGCGTCCTGGTTCATTTCGGATGCCATGAGCTGGTCCTCGGCGATGGCCTGCTGGAGCCCGAGCTGCTTGTACCGTTGGTATGCCTTCTCGTCGCCCAGATACACGACGTTCGCCTTCTTGTCGGCGTAGGCATAAAGCGCGTTGCCTTTGATCACATGGCGCTGCACGCGATAGGGTTCCATGCTCTTGAAGAGCGCCACCTGCTTCGCAGTGGTGGGTGTCACGGTGTGGAAGCCCGCGGCGGAGAGCAGGGATTCCTTTTGATGGGCCTCCATGCTGGCGCAGCCCGCAAAGGCGAGCACCGAGACAAACAACGCGGAGATGGAAAGAAAGAGCGGCAGGGATTTCTTCGAAGTCATTGGAGGCATGAACTCATTTTTCGGCCATGGCAGTCAATCCGGCATCGTCGCCATTTCATCACCGGAAATTGCCGCCCTCTGCGAATCTCTTCGCCTTCGCCGGACGGAGTGTTAGGCATTCCGCAAATGAAAACGCTCCTCCTTCTTGTTGCCATATTCACCGGAGCTTCGGGGCTCCTTCGTGCCGGGCAGGCGGATGCGGAGGGTTACAAACCGGTGGTTCAGGTCACGCCGCTGCTCCGCACATCCACGACCGCCGCGGGCCAGCCCATCGCGTATCCCCGCACGGATGCGCCGGAAGTCACCGCCGTGCTCGTGGAGATCCCGCCCGGCGCCGAGACCGGCTGGCACAAGCATCCGTTTCCATGTTACGCCTACATGCTTTCCGGCGAACTCACCGTCGAAACGGAAGGCGGGAGGACCCACCATCTCGTCGCCGGCCAGGCATTGATCGAGGCGGTGAACGTGCTGCACAATGGCCGGAATACCGGGAGCGAACCCGTGCGACTGGTCCTGTTCGTGACCGGCGAAAAGGGCAAGCCGTTCACCGTGCGGACGCCCGCCCCGAAATGATCCCCTCGATGTTTGAAACCCGGTCGGGGCACCACTGTCGCAGCGCGGGGATGGAAATGCTACGACAGGATTGGGAGCGGCTGCGGGCGCTCCGCGACCGGTTTCTCACGGATGCCACCGGGAACTACTGGAGGGACGCCCGCGATCTCGAACTCTACGACGCCGTCTTCGCGCAGCGCATCGGCTGGAAATGGGATGGGGTGCTTGCCAGCCTGGATCGCGCGGGATGGAAACCCGCCGCCGCCCAAATCCTCGATTGGGGCTGCGGAACGGGCATCGCTTCGCGCGCCGTCTCGGCGTGGAGCGGGATCGCCTCCGTCGCACTGTTTGACGAGTCGCCGATGGCCGCCGCGTTTGCCGCCGGGAAATTCGGGCCTCCCGGCGCGGCCGTGCGATCCCGTCCGTTCGCAGGCGGACTGGAGCCGGGAACGCTGCTGCTCATCAGCCATGTGGCGGGCGAGCTCGATGATGGCGGGCTTCTCGAACTCGCCGCCCTCGCCGCATCGGCGGATGAGGTGATCTGGGTCGAGCCTGGTTCCCGCGACTTGAGCCGGCGGCTGGGCGCCGTGCGCGAGACCCTGCTGCGCGGCGGCCATCGGATCATCGCGCCCTGCACGCACCTCCGACCGTGCCCGATGATCGAACCGCGGAATGCGCAGCATTGGTGCCATTTCTTCGCCCGTCCGCCGATCGGGATTTTTCAATCAAATTTCTGGCGGGAGGTGTCGATGCGCCTCGAGATCGATCTGCGGAGCCTCCCCTACAGCTTTCTGGCCTCCTCGCGCCGATGGAGCCGCGAGTGGCCGGGCGGCGCGGAGCGGCTGATCGGCCATCCGCGGGAATTCAAGGCGCACTGCAAGCTGCTCTGCTGCGGCGCCACGGGTCTCGAAGAGCGGACATTGCAGCGGCGGGACGATCCCGATCTGTTCCGCAGGATCGTAAAGAAGGGCGCCGACGGCGTCTTTGCCTGGGGACTCTCGCAGACGAAATCGGGACAAGTGAACTCCGGCCGCTTGGTGGACGGCGATTAACGCCCGGCTTCCCGGGCCGCCGGGTCAATGCATCAGGAAGAACGTCGCGAGCCACAGGAAGCTTCCCATGCTCACGACATCCGTGGCGGTCGTGAGGAAAATGCTCGAGGCCGTCGCCGGATCGGCGCCGACTTTTTTCAACACGGTCGGCACCAGCACGCCGGCGACGCCGCTCACCACGCAGGCAAAAACCATCGCAAGCCAGGTGACAACCGAAAGCATGACCGCCTGGGGATTTTTTTCGATGGTGGCGTAGATGAACATGCCGATCGCCGCGGTGATGCCGACCAGCGAACCGTTGCAGAAGCCCAGCAGCGCCTCCTTCATCATGGCCTTCCGCGCGCTGCCGGGCTTGAGTTCTCCCAGCGTCATTCCGCGCAAGGTCACGGCCAGCGCCTGACAGCCGGTATTTCCCGACTGGCCGGCGAGCACGGGCAGGAATACCGCGAGGAGCACGATCTTGTCCAATGTCCCCTGGAAGACGCCGACCACCCCCGCGGCGATAAACGCGGTGAAGAGATTGATCTGGAGCCACGGATGCCGAAAGAACAGGCTGCGCAGCCACGGCGTGGCGAGGCGCTCCTCCTTCGTCACACCGACCATGCTGCCCGCCTGCGCGCTCAGTTCCACGGCCTGCTGCTCGAACATCTGCTGCCCGCGCACGAGCCCGAGCAGGCGGCCCGCTCCGTCCACGACGGGATAGACCGGGTAGTGCCGGTCGAGCGTGAGCTTCATCGCATCGAGCAGCGGCAGCGTGACCTTGAGCGCGAAAATCGTGCGGAGCATGACTTCGTCGAGGCGCTTCGTTTTTTCGGAAAACAAAAGGTCGCGCATCGTGATCACGCCGATGAGCTTGCCCATGGGATCGACCACCCAGCCGTAGGTGATGAATGCTTTTTTAACGAGTTCGCGCAGCTCCTCGATCGTCCCGGCGACCGTCTGCTCGGGGCGGAAGACCGCGGTCGGCGGCTCCATGAGCCGGCCAATGGAACCCTCGGGATAGTTTTCTTCGAGCGCCCATTGCTTCACGCGTTCCGGAGGAGTGGCGGAAAGGATCGCCGCGCGATGCTCCGGCGCGAGGTGCTTGAGGATCGCCTGGGCTTCGCTGGGCAGCAGGGCGGCGAGCACTTCGCCGGCAAGCGCGGGCGACTGGTGATCCAGCAATTCCGCGGCTTCCCGCGGCCCGAGCTGCTTGCATTGCGCAATCAATTCGACCCGTTGATCTCCCGGCGAGGCTGCACTGGATTCACTCATGCGAAGAAGGACACTCCGGGAGGCATTACTGCCCGCATTCCGAAAAAAAGGAAAGCGTCTTCCGAGCGCGGACGGTCGATCCAGCGGGATTCAGGCATACAGAAACAAACGGGAACCACGGATCACACGGATGAATGCGCCTTCGCGTGAGATTCCCCTGAATGGGAACCACAGAGGGCACGGAGCACATTGAACCACCAAGAACACGGAGAGTCCAATTCGACGTTGGGCTCAGACGCGGGGACTGTCTGAGCGTATTGCCCAAGTCACCATCTGCGTCAATCTGCGCAATCTGCGGTTAAGTTCCTTCGCGCGCTCGCGTGAGAGTCTCACCTGAATGGGAACCACAGAGGCACGGAGGATTGAACCACCAAGAACACCAAGAACACGGAGAGTCCAATTCGACGTGGGGCTCAGACGCGGGGACTGTCTGAGCGTATTGCCCAGGTCACCATCTGCGTCAATCTGCGCAATC
>JAQTOP010000059.1 GCA_028713285.1 Terrimicrobiaceae bacterium | reverse complement strand
CGCAAAGCGTCGTGGCGGCTTCGGCGTGGCGTGGTCGTGCTGCATCACCACCACGCAGCTTTCCCGATGCACGTCCACTCCCAGCTTGAGCTGCCTGCTCCGGCTGCTATCCTCTGCCTTAACCCCCGCACCTGCGGCGGCCACATTTTGACTCACAAGGTTATATGTTTTCATCTCGCGGGTGACCTTACCAAGGCTCACCCGCTCCCTTTCATGCCATCTATGCCCTGCAGCGAACCGCTCCGGCGCGTCACACCGGCTGCTCCCGCCGCCTTCGCCCCCAGCCACCTTTCCGCAGCCGGTGCGCCGCGCCTCCGCAGTCGCTGAGCTTGGGGTCGTTAGGCGACTCCGCGCGTCTCCCGTGAACCACGCCAATAATCTTCGTCTTTGGGCACTCACACTTTGCTCACTTGCACTCTCAGCGTGTGCGAGCCAGCCGCAGCGGCAGTTCACCCACTTTCCTTCAGCGGCAGAGCTTGCCACTCCAGAGAGCCGTCTTCCCAGCTACGAGCAGGCACGCACCGACTTTCAGCGTGCTGCTCGCGGCCAGCGTCCGCGATACGCCCGGTGGCGCACCGCGATCTATGACGGCGGCACGACGTTCTACCGTGGCAGCGGATACGATCTCACCGTCTGGCACCGCTTTTCCACACCCGACGGCGTTACCACTTACGTCTATGCCGGGCCGCAGATTCACTTCGACCGCTCGTTGTCGCCCCGAGGGCCAGCATCTTACTCCGTAGCCGCCACTCGAAAGCACCGATGAAGTCGCCTAACCCCTATGAAGGATGTCAAGTGGGGTGGTGAGTTTTGGTGAGCTTACCAACGCTCACCCGCTCCCTTTCATGCCATCTATGCCCTGCAGCGAACCGCTCCGTGCGTCACGGCACCTGCTTCCGCCGCCGCCTTTCCGCCCGCCGTGCAGGTGCCGCGCCGCACTCCGCGGTCGCTGAGCTTGGGGTCGTTAGGCCCTTTCGCGCGCCTTTTCTCGACTCGACAGCTCTGACCCACCGCTTTACCGTGTCGCCATGCCTGCCACACTCGATGCCGTCACTCACGACGCACTCATTCTGCCGCCCGACCAGCGCCTTTCACTGGCCCGTCAGCTTTTGGAGAGCGTGGATCTCGAGCCCGAGCCAGGAGCCGAAGCGGCATGGGAGGAGGAGATCGTTCGGCGTATCGCGCGCTTCAAGTCCGGCGAGTCCAAACCCATTCCTGCGGGAGAGGTCTTTGCTCGGCTCCGGCAGATTGCGCCCGACCGATGAGTTTCGTGCTGGAGTTTCTCCCGGAGGCGTCTGCGGAGGTCGAGTGCGTTACCGGCGACTACGAGGCTCGCTCGGTGGGCCTTGGTACCCGGTTTCGCTCCGAGGTCGAGAGTGTCTGTGCCGCGATTGTTCAGCATCCATTGCTTTGGCGGCTGCGTCCGTCGGGCTATCGGCGCGTCAACCTGCCCGGATTTCCATACTACATCGCATTCATTTCCGACGAGCAGTAGGCGCTCGTGATTGCCGTCGCGCATTCCAGCCGCCATCCCGACTACTTCAAGAGCCGAATTCCGTAAACCAAGGGCCTAACCCCTATGAAGGATGTCAAGTGGGGTGGTGAGTTTTGGCAAGTTTAAGTTACATGGTATTTGAAGGTTGAAGATGGATGGAACGCTTCCGCTTCGGTGGGAGGGGCAGGATGTTTCACCTGTTCCAAACTCCTATCCGTGCTTCTGTCGGGCAGAGCACAATGTGACGTATGAAGTCGGGTGAAGCGGAACGTGGGCGCGGCTTAATCCATAGCGACGAACATCTCGGGGGGAGAGTTCCGGTTGGGCTGCAAGCACGCGCCACGTTGCCAAAGGGATGAAAGAGGGCTTTTCGGGTGGTGGGTTCTCCTTGGGTTTTAGTTGAGGGTGAAGCCGAGGTGCGCTTGCATCGATAAGAGATTCGTTTTACGATGCGGGTATCGATATGGATACCGTCACTCTTTCACCCAAGTTTCAGGTCGTCATTCCTCAGGCCATTCGGGAGGCACTGCATCTCACAGCGGGCGAGAAGCTCCGGGTTTTGCGCTACGCCGACAGAGTAGAATTCATTCCCGTTCGCCCGATTCAGCAGATGCGCGGCTTTCTCCGCGGCATGGACACGACGATCGAACGGGAGGATGACCGTCTGTGAGCGCGGCGAACGTCGTCGATTCGTCCGGCTGGCTCGAATACTTCACGGACAGCGACCGCGCCCCGTTGTTCGCAGCCGCCATTGAGGACGCCGAGAACCTTTTTGTGCCGGTCATTTCCATTTACGAGGTCTTCAAGAAGGTTCTCCGTGAGCGCGGAGAGGATGACGCGCTCCAGGTCGCCAGCATGATGCAGGGCGGCCAACTTATCGACCTCGACTGTGCGCTGGCACTGGAGGCGGCGCGCCATCAGTTGCCTTTGGCGGACAGCATCATTTACGCGACTGCGATGCGTCACGAAGCGACTCTCTGGACGCAGGACGAGCACTTCAAAAACCTTCGGAATGTGCGTTATTTCCAAAGACAACCAACGGCCAAACCCGCGCTGTAGCGAACCGCTCGGTGTGTCACGGCGCATGCTTCCGCCGCCTTCGGAAACACCTTCGGCCAGCAGCGTTTCCCGCCCGAAGCAGTAGCCGAGATCGTCCGGGGCGGGCCTCGGGGACAGTGGGGCGCTCAACAGCGACTCGGAGGCAGGGTAAGATTTGACAGGAACCGCCTGCCGAACTCCCAAGGAAGGCGTCAAGCGGGGGAGCGAGCGCTATTGCGGACTTCGGCTATTTCCCCTTCGGCGGCGGCGCGACCATCAGCGCCTTGAATTCCGGGACGTCCTTGAGCGGCTGGAAGACGGGATCGGCAAAGAGCCGCTCGCGATACTCGATGCCGCCGAGCTGGATCGCGCTCACGAGGGCGTCGATGGCTTCCTTTTGCTGATCGAGCGCAAACCGCGCGCGCGCCAGCCGGTAAAATGCCTCCGGGGAGGACGGGGCGACGCGCGTCCAGCGGGCGGCCGCGTCGGCTGAGGATTTCCAATCCTTCCGGGTCTCGGAGACCTCGACGACGAAGAAAAGGAAATCCGGCGTGTCTCCGATCTTTGCGATGGCTTCCTTGAGGATGGCATCGACCTGCGCGGAATCGCCGATTTGCGCATACAGCTCGACGAGGTGGCGCAGCGTGTCGAGCTGCGCGGGAGCGGCCCGCCACGCCTGCAGGGTGCGGTCGATATCGGCCTGGGTCTCCTTGCGCTGCCCGGCCAGCACGCGGTAGCGCAGCAGCTCGGGATTGTTCGGGTCGTCGGCGCGCGCGAGATCGAACAGACGGATGGGCTCGTCGAATTCCCGGCGTTCCCAGAGGATGCGCGACAGGGCGACGAGCGCGTCGAGGTTGCCGATCCAGAGGTCGAGCGCCTGGCGGAAGGCGGTCTCGGCGGGGGCGTTCATGTCGCGATGGTCGTAAATATTCGCGCCGGTGAGGCGCAGGCGGGAAAAGCTGCGCCGGGCGTCGTAATCCGCCGCGAAATGGGGATCGGCCTTCAGTCGCGCGATGTAGTCGGTCCAGAATGCGAGGTCCCTGCGCACGACATCGTCGGGCAGCCTGGCGATGGGCTCGGGATTGATGCGATAGAGCAGGCCCTCGGGAACGGCGTAGTCGTAGCTCCATGTGATCGGGTAGCTCTCCTCGACGTAAAACGCGTGGCGGGCCTTGTTCTTTTCAAAGATCCATTTGGCGACCGCGTTGTGAATCTCCTGGCTCACCTCGACCGCGCCGAGCTTTCGCTTTTGATCCTCCAGCTTGCGCACGGCCGCCTCGCTGAGGTCGTGGACTTCCTCGACCGTCGGCAAAACGAGGGCTTCGCGCGGGTAGGTGTGGTCGCGGCCGAGCCAGCGCTCGAAGGCATTGCGCACCGGCGGGCGGTCCGTGGTGTAATGATCGCGGATGTAGGAAATGTAGAAGCGGTCGGCGAGGCCGTTCTGCGTGATGATGTAAAGGTCGCTGCGGTCAAAGGCGGGATCGATGCGACGGCCCGGTGGCAGCGAACTCTCGCCGAAGATGAGATACGTCGGGACGAATCGCCCGGGATCGGTGCCGCCGAAAACGATGCTGCCCTTTGGCAGCGGAGCCAGCATGTCGTGGCCGTATTGCCAGCCGAACCAATGACCGCGCTGGCTGGAGACCGCCGCGTTTTGCGTGAGCGGCCAGAGGGGCAGCAGCAGCAGAGCCCATGCGGCCTTGCGGAGCCAGGGCGCCCGCGCCACAAGACCGCGCAGGGCGACGACCGCCCCGATGCCGGCCAGGATGGCAAAGATAAAATTCGTGTAAGTGTGGTAGGGCATTTGCTGCCACCAGCCGGCGTTGTCGGTGCGCGCGTTCTCGAGCACCGGCTGCAGGCACATCGCGAGGGTGAAGGCGATCAGCAGCAGGTAAATCCATGCGCGCAGGGCGAGCGGCGCGCGCAGGGCGCCAACGAACGCGGCGAAAAAAAACAGGATTCCCAGCGGCGTGAAGCTGCCGAACATCTTCGCCCAATAGAACGCGGACCACGCCTGCAGTTCCTTGAACATCGACGGGCCCTTGTCATCGGGCAGGGACTCCCGGGCCGGCGCCACGTCGTCCGCGCCGGATACGCCGAGCGTTTTGCTGAAAACCCGCAGGCTGAGATCCGAGAGGCTGCCGGGATATTGCGAGCGGTTGAACGAATAGAAAAATCCCTCCGGCGTGCGCGTGTAGCCCCAGTTCATTGGCGGGTTCGTGGAGGAGGCGAGCGGCATGTAGGCATAGGGCAGCAGGCCGAGCGCGATGAGGATGGGCAGGTAGGCGATGAGCTTCCAGTGGAGGCGGCCGCGCTTGAGGAGGAGCGCGATCACGAGGACCGTGACGACGAGCCAGGCGAGCCGGATGGC
Organism: Terrimicrobiaceae bacterium; assembly: GCA_028713285.1. Taxonomy (GTDB): domain Bacteria; phylum Verrucomicrobiota; class Verrucomicrobiia; order Chthoniobacterales; family JAATET01; genus JAATET01. Next base: position 17,101 of record JAQTOP010000059.1, on the reverse strand, counting down.
GGCTTTGATCACGAGCGGATTGTCGGCCAGCAACGCGAAGGAGAGGTAGGCGATCAACGCGGTGACCGCCCCTGCAAGGAACAGGTCCCAAAACAAATCCCGTCGCACGAGGAGCACGATGAGGAATTGCAGCGGCACAATCGCGTAAACGAGCACGAGCTGGTGATTGCTGAACGCCAGGGCCAGCGTGAAGATGCTCCAGTAGAGCGGCGCCATCCGCTCCGGGCGGCGCAGCCACGCGTAAAGCGTCGTGAGGTAGAGGCCCACGAGCAGCGCGTGCAGCGTGTAAACCTCGACGATGACGGCCTGCGACCACATCGACTGGCTGAAGGCAAAAGTGAGGCTGAGCGCCAGCGCGGAAAGGGTGGCAAGCTGGCGGCCCGCCGCATCGGCCGGAGTGAGCATCCAGAGCACGGTGCTGCGGATGAGCATGGCTGCGAGACCGACGCAGAGCGCGCCGCAGACGCCGCTGAAGAGCGCGACCTGCCAGGCGGCATTGCCGATGGGCGGGAGTTGGAAGAGCCACGCGAGCAGGGTCCAGAGCGGGTATCCGGTGGGATGCGGCACGCCGAAATGCTGGGCCGCGACGAGGAATTCGCCCGAGTCGAGCAGCGTGACGCTGGGCGCCGTCGTCCAGGCATAGACGGCGAAGGCGATGAGCGCCGCAATCGCGCCGCACAGCCAGTCTCCGCGATGAAAAATGCGCTCCTTCATTTGATGGACGCCGGACGGCGCGAGGGATGGAGCAGGCCAAGCTGGATCACGCGCAAGGCCGCTTCGACGGCGATCCCGAGGGTCATCTTCGTCTGCCCGACGCGGCGCTCCGTGAAGACAATGGGAACTTCCGCCAGGCGGTATCCGGCGGTCCAGAGCAGCCAGTGGAGTTCGATCTGGAAGCCGTAGCCGTCGGCGCGGAGCCGGCTCCAGTCGATGCCCCGGAGCGCGGCGGTGCGCAGCGCCTTGAAGCCGCTGGTCGCATCGGTGAGCGGGAGGCCGGTGAGCATGCGCACGTAGCGCGAGGCTCCGGCGCTGAGGATGAGGCGGTGCTCGGGCCAGTTGATCACCCGCACGCCGTCGAGGTAGCGGCTGCCGACGGCGGCGTCCGCGCCGGCATCGAGGGCCGCGAGCAGGCGGGGAATGTCGGCGGGGTCGTGCGAGAAATCGGCGTCGATCTCGATGCAGGCATCGTGGGCGTGATCCATGGCCCATTGAAATCCCGCGCGGTAGGCGGAGCCGAGACCCAGTTTGCCTGCGCGCTCGATCAGGTGGATGCGCGAACCGTGCGCCGCATGCGCACGCACGAGGGCGGCGGTGCCGTCGGGCGACGCATCATCGATAACGAGCGCCTGCAAATCGGAGCGGGTCTCGAGGATGCGATCCAGCAGGGCGACGATGGTGCCGGCTTCGTCGCGGGTCGGGATGAGTGCGAGCGGGCGGATGATCGGCGTGCGCGGACCGCTTGCTTCGGGCGGCGGATTTTCCGGAGCTTGCGGCTCGAACAGGCGGCGAGGCAGCAATGGAGCGGAGGCGATCAGGCCGAGCGCGGCGAGCCAACCGAGCGAAGAGGCGGCGAGGCAGGCCGCATACCACGACGGGGGCTCGAAGCGGAATTCCACGAGGTGGTCCGTCGCATGCACGGGGGTCGCGGGCAGTCCGCCTGCGGCGCGATAGACGAGGGCGGGCGCGCCGTCCACGGCTGCCTTCCAGTCGGGGTGCCAGCTTTCGTCGAGCACCACCCATCCGGCTTTGCCCGGCGTCGAGAACGCGACGCGGCTTGCCGTGCGCGGTTGGGCGGGAGCGAGCCGCACGAAGTCGGGGGCGCGCGTGGATTTCGCGGCGGCGGACGTCTTCATCCCGGGCAGCGTGTCGAGCGGCAACGCGTCAGGGCTGGCGATGGTGAGCGTTTGATTCTTCGCGAACGCGAGCGCCCCGACGTATTCGCGATAGCCGTCGGCGGCAGGCACGGCGGACTCGGCGAAGAAGCCGGGATAAAGCGAATAGGGATTGGACAGAACCAGAAAGCCCTTGTTCTCGAAGCGCAGCGGCAGCATGGCCCGAAACCATTGCTGGATCGATTCCGGGACGTCGGAATCGCTGCGCTCGATCACGACGTCCGAGATGCCGGCGAGCTGGAGGTAGCTCAGCGTGTGCGTGGCGGAAAGGCGCGCGGCGACCTGCAAGCGCGCGGTATCCGCGGGCATGAGGTAGTGATTGAGCGCCTCCGTCGAGAGGGGGCGGCCGGAGCGGTTCGGAAGATCGAGGTAGAAATACCGGCCCGAGATCGCCAGCACGCGATCCGAGCCGCCGCGCAGCTTGTCGCTGACCTCGCGGAATTGGGCAGAGACATCGGGCGCGAGTCCGCCGTGATAAAACGAATTGAAATACGGCGAGAAGTCGGCGCAGGCGGCGGCAAGGGCGGCCGCGGATACGAGCGGGAGGAAGCGGGGGGCGACGAGCGTGCGCAGCACGAATACGGCGGCCATGGCCGAGCCGACGGCCCAGGCGAACGTGCCATTGAGAATCCAAAAGGAATCCGGCGCGCGCAGATCGGCGTAGAGCGGCAATCGCTCGACGATGCGGAACGCCGGCACGAGCAGATACACCGCGAAGAGCGCGGCAAATGCCGGGCCGCGCCAGCGGGCGGGGGGCAGGCACCAATAAAGGAAGACGCCCTGCGCGGCGAGCGCGAGCCAGTGCAGCGTGATGGCGATGTCGGGGAAATTCTCGGCGTGGCTGAGCAGCTCAAATTGCCCCTGTAGCACGCTGCGCGGGCCGAACGACACCCAGAACATCGCGAGCGCGAGCAGGAGGAAGAGGCGAATGGCGGCGACTTCGCGGCCGTCGTGCCGCCTGCTCCAGGTGAGGCCGACGGTGACGGCGACGGCGGCGAATCCGACGAGGCCAAGGTAGTAGCCGCCGCCGTCGATGCGGAGGCTTTGCGGCAAAACCGAAAAAAGTTCACCGCCGCGGTCGAACCACGACGTCGCCGTCTTCACGGAATAGGCGGCCTGCCACTGGCGAAAGGGATCGAGTTCGAAGACGGTCATGAAACCCCGCTCGCGCAGCAGCGGGAGCAGGGGGGCGACGCCGAGGAGCAGCACGGTGGGGATCGCCCACGCCGCGCCGCGCAGGAGCCGGGAGCGGGCGTCCGCTCGCGAGACGAACAGCCATCCTGCGAAGAGGGCGAGCGGGATCGCGAGGGTCGCGCCCATTTTGCTCCATGCGAGCAGGGTGGCGGAAAACGCCGTGCCAAGCAGGACGCCGTCGAAAGGCGTCCCCCGGTCGGCGACGCGAAGGAGCGCGAGAAACGCGAGCGGGACGAGTGGAATCGCGACGACGATGGTCATGTGCTCCTGCCAGCCGAGGCGGAGCAGGACCTGGGGCGCAAGGAGATAGGCGCAGCCGACGGCGAAGCCCGTCCAGCCGTCCCGCGCGAGCCGGCGGCCGAAGGCGAAGGCCGCGAGCCCGCCGAGCGCGAGGAGCAGCAGGCCCGTCGCCTTCATGGCGACCGCGGGGTTCGGCGCCAGCAGGAGCGCGGGCGCATAGACGGGAATCGAGAGCGCGAAACTCAGCAGCGTCGCGGTGGGCGAGCCGGAGAGGTAGCCGGGGAACCACGCGAAGTCGCCCGAGCGGAGCAGGCGCAGGATTGCCTCGATCTTGGCGGCGTGGCCGGACAGCTCGCCGCCGGTGGCGGTTTGCTGGAACCAGCCCCAGCCGATGACGGCGAGATACGCCGCAAGGAAAAGGAGAAAGGCTGGAAGGGAGCGGCGCATCGGAGCTCGGGGGATCGGGAAAGCCTCCCGGCGAAAAGTTACACGATCGCGTTTCTTCTCAGGAGGCCTTCGACCAGGGGCGCGGCGGCCTCGCGGTCGTCGGCGTCCATGCGGTCGATGAACAGGATGCCGTGCAAATGGTCGTGCTCGTGCTGCACGGCGCGGGCGAGGAGGCCGGTGGCGTCGAACTCCAGCGTCTCGCTCTCGAGCGTCGTGGCTTTCACGCGCACGCTTGCCGGGCGCGGGATCATGCCCTGGATGCCAGGAAAGCTCAGGCAGCCCTCCTTGAAGCCTTCGATGGGGCCGGAGGTTTCCACCTCGGGATTGACGAGGACGAGGGGCATGTAGTCCTCGAGCGGCACGGCCGCGTCTTCGACGCGCATCTCGCCCGGCTGCTCGGCGTCGAGCACGTCGATGACGCAGAGCTGCAAGGGCAGGCCGACCTGCTGCGCTGCGAGGCCCACGCCCTCGGCTTCATACATCGTTTCGATCATGTCCTCGGCAAGCTTGAGAATGCGCGCGTCGATGCGCTCGATGCGGCGGCCTTTCGCGCGCAATGCCGGGTGGCCGTATTCGACGATGGGAAGAATCATGGGAGCGGAAGCATTCTCCGCCGGGCGGGCCCGGCGGTCCATCAACTATGCGCCGGGCTTGCCGGGCGGCGGCTCGGGCTGGGTGAAGGCCGGGATATTTTTTATGCCGGCGGATTTGAGCGCGTCGAGCACCTGCACGACCACGCCGAAGGGCGCCTGGCGGTCGGCTTGCATGGCGACCGGGCGGGCCGGCGCCTTGGCGCGCGCCGCCTGGAGCGCGGCGGCGAGGGACGCGAGCGCGACGGGTTTGTCATCGAGAGTGATTTGGTCCGCGGTCTTGACGCGCAGCACGAGTGGTTCGGTTTTCGCCGTGGCCGCGGCGGTGGCGGTCTTCGAGTCGGGGAGGTGGATCTCGAGCTGGGGCTGGGCTTTTTTGAACGTCGAAGTGGCGATGAAAAAGATGAGCAGGATGACGAGAATGTCGATCAACGAGACGATGTTGATCGTGGGCGTGCGCCGCTTGCGGGTGTAGAACCTCATCCTGCAAGCTCAATGGAGGGCTGCTGGTCCGGATTCGGATAGCACTTGCCAAGCAGCTCGGCGGCGATGGCCTCCATCTCGACGGCCATCACCTCGATTTTGCGCAGAAAATAGCTGTGCGCCACCATGCTGGGGACGGCGAGGGAGAGGCCAATGATCGTGGTGTTGAGCGCCTCGGAGATGCCGTGCGCGATGGCCATGGGGTCGCCGGTGCCGATATTACTGAACATGCCGACGAGCCCGGACAGCGTGCCGAGCAGGCCGATGAGGGGGCCCACGCCGGTGCAGATATCGAGGATCACGAGGCCGCTTTCCAGGCGGGCGGTCTCGTGGCGGGCCCGGGTTTGCACGGCCTCGGCATTGTCCGTGCGGGGCCAGGTGAGATGCGCGATGAGCGTCTGGAGGATGTGCGAGAGGGGCGAGGGGTTGTTGCGGAGGAGTATCGCGAGAGAGGTGAGTTCGTCGCCGGGCTCGAGGCGGCGCACCTCCTCCTCGATGGCGGCAGGCATCACGCTCGATTCCCGCAGGGCGAATCCGCGCAGGAGCATCACCGTGACCGCGAGGATCGACAAGACGACGAGTGGCGCCATGAAAATGCCGCCGAGGAGAAAAAACGTGACAATGGACTGGAATGCCGAGGCGAGAAGGACGTCCATGAATGAATCGGCGAAGATAGCGGGACGGGCGGCGCGCGCAAGATCGCGCTTGCGGCTTGACCGGGCGCGGCGGCACGGCGATTCCTGCCTGATGAGTCTGAGCCTGCCGCGCCGGATGCGGCGCAACCGTTCCTCCGCCCCGCTGCGCGCGCTCGTGCGCGAGACGACGCTCACCGCCGACGATTTGATTCAACCTCTCTTTGTGCGGGACGGCGAGCCGGAGCCGGTGGCGTCGATGCCGGGCGTGACCCGGCATTCGCTCGCGTCGCTGATCGACGAGTGCGGGCGCTGCGCCGCGGCGGGAATTCGTGCGGTCGCGATTTTTCCGTGCATTCCGAAGGAGCGGAAGGATGCGCGTGGCGAGTGCGGGCTGGCGGATGACAATGTGCTCTTTGCCGCCGTTGCCGTGGTGAAGCGCGCCCAGCCGGGGCTGCTCGTTATCGCGGATGTCGCGCTCGACCCCTACGCCGACCACGGCCACGACGGCATCCTCGATGCCTCGGGCGGGGACGTGGCGAACGACGAAACCGTCGAAGTGCTGTGCCGGCTCGCGGTGCGGGAGGCGCAGGCCGGCGCGGACATCGTCGCGCCGTCCGACATGATGGATGGCCGCATTGGCGCGGTCCGCGCGGCATTGGACGCGGCGGGATTCGAGCGAACGCTCATCCTATCCTACGCCGCGAAATACGCGTCGGCCTACTACGGCCCATTCCGCGATGCGGTGGGCAGCGGCACCATCGCCGCGCCGCCCGACAAGCGCGGCTACCAGATGGATCCGGCAAACATCCGCGAAGCCGCCCTCGAGGCGCAACTCGACGAGGACGAGGGCGCGGACATCGTGATGGTGAAGCCGGCGGGGCCGTATCTCGACGTGATCCGCGCGGTGCGCGAAGCGACTGCGCTGCCGCTCGCGGCGTATCAGGTCTCGGGGGAATACGCGCAAATCCATGCCGCATCGCACCTCGGCTGGCTCGACTACGAGCGCACGCGCGACGAGTCGCTGCTCGCGATCAAGCGCGCGGGCGCGGACATGATCCTCACCTATTTCGCGCGCGAGGTCGCGGAGGCGATGCGTGGAGATCGCCGCGGCTCCGCGGGCTAGATTTCCCCGGCCCGGGGAATCGCGCGTTCCGGAATGCATTCCGCGATCTTCCTGCGCCAGCTCGACGCGATGTCTCGCGCCATATCGCCCGCCTCGTCCACCGGCACCAATTCACGAACGGTCTGCCGCTCCGGGAGCCAGGGCGCTTTCACCCGCTGCCTGCGCAGCGGCGGATTCGGGTGTCGCACGAAACTCTCCAGGGACACGACGAGTTCCTGTTTCGCCACATCGTAAACGCACTTCGCTTCCGAGCACACGTCCACTTGTCCGCCGTCGAAGTCCGCGGTTCCGACGACCGAAGTGCTGTCGAGGACTTGATCCATTTGGTTACCCGGTTGCGGGGGGATTGCTCCCCGTGGGTCGGGCACGACTTTTCAAGGAGCCGATCATCGCGAGCGTGCAACCTCCGGCCCCGCCAGCATGCTGATTGCGGCATCCGTTCCGGTGGCCACCACGATGGCGCGACCGCATCCCGACTCGATTTGCGTTCCCATGTAAATCATATCGTTCCGCATGCTCAGCGGAGCAGCCGTTGGCACCGCTTCCACGGACTTGCGGGCAGGAGCCGGTCGTTCGGTGAGCGGGGTCTCGCGACAGGACAGGGACTCGGTGGCAAACAGGCGTCCGTCCGCCGGCACGACATCTCCGGTCTCCACGACGATCACATCCCCGGGCACCAGCTCCGATGCCGGCAACGTGGTCAGGCGGCCGTTTCGCAGAGCCCGCGCCGGCCGTTCCCTCAGCTTCCGCAGCGCTGCGTGCCCACGCTTCGACCGGCGTTTCTGAAGAGCCGCGCAGCCTGCATTCAGCAACAAGAGCGCCAGAACCACCGCGCATTCCACCCATAGCCGAAGGACTGCCGTCGTAACGAAAATGATGGCCAGCAGCGCGATGATGATCCCGTGAACCCTCCGCACCGCAAGGCGCCACGCAGGCGGAGAGAGCGTGTCGGCACTGTCCCGCAGGATTGCCATGCGTGCGGCGGCCTCGGCATCGCTCAAACCCAGCGCCGGATCCGTTACGTTCAGCGATGCGATGGCATCGACGGGCAACGCGTGCCACGCGATGCCGTCAGGCGTCGTTTCATCGGAGGCGGTTGGAGCCATGAGTCGAATTTGGAGGATGCAGGCGCATCGCGCTCCGCGCCGATTGCGACTTGTTGACCATGGCTTGCGCGCATCCGCGGCGCCCGGCAGACAACCCCCCGCGAATCCCCGAGCCCATGCGCCGGCCTCTCCGGCAATCGAGGAAGAGCATCGGTCAATATCGGCGTAGCCGCCGGGCGAAGGCGGTGGGAAATTACGCGTATGAAAAGTGGAGTTCCGCCCAAATTGAAAGTCGGGACCATTCTCGCGCCAACGGATTTTTCCGACACGTCGAAGAAGGCGCTCGAATACACGGTGTCGCTGGCGAGGCAGTTCAAATCGAAAATCACGCTGCTGCACGCGATCACGCCGCTTCCCTATCCGGCGGACATGACTTACGTGCCCCTCGGCCAGGGATTCCCCGTCGAGCCGGTGCGGAAGAAATTGAACGGGATCGCGGAGTCCGCGATTCCGGCGGAGCTGTTGGGCGAGGTCGTCGTGCGGCTCGGCACGCCGCACGAGGTGATTACCGAATTCGCCCGGGAATCCGGAATGGATCTGATTGTCATCGGGACGCACGGCTGCACGGACCTGTCGCACATCTTCATGGGCAGCACGGCGGAGCGGGTCGTGAGGCACGCGACGTGTCCGGTGCTCGTCGTGCGAAGGGGGTAGGCGCTTCCGCAGCTATTTGCCTCCGGAGCGTCTTCAAGCTGAGGGCTCATTGTGACGTGCGGCCATCTCCGGAATGAAACTGCAATCGCCGCAAGGCATCGGCCAATCCGGGGCGAGCGGATCCTGGCTGGAGGGCCGATTATCACGTTGGAGGTTACATCCGCGATCATGCTCAGCAAATTCACCATCGACTACATTCTCTTCCCGCATCACAACGACCGCGTCGCCACGCATCGCACGGATGATCCCGTGGAGGCCGAGGATTTTCTGATGCACCTGCTCGCGTCGGGTGCGCGAATCGTCACGATCCGTCACTCGGCCGGGGAGCTGGCGCCGCACCAATTCGACCGGATGGTCAGGGTCGCCATGGAACGCCTCGCCTCCCGCCTGCTGGAGGAATCGCTCGCGATTGACAACGCCGAGGTAAAGCACCGCTTCGGCTTTGCGGCGTAGGGGCGGCGCCCGCGTCCGGTTGGTTCCCGCTCCGGCGGAGACGCTGCATCAGGTTTTCCCCCTAGCCGCTCCGGGGAAATGGATGAGGCTTCGCAGGGGAAGTTCCCCGATTGCGGCACGTCGCAGATCGGCGATACTTTAAAGGCATGGACAGTGGAAGTCCCCTCGCTTCCAACCGCTGGCGACGGAGCTGGCGGGCGATGGGGCGCTCCATTGCAAAGATGCCGTTGGCGCGAACCACGCCACGCCCGCAGAAACGGATCGAATATGAATTCCCAATTGGTTGACGCGCTCGTCGAATCCAGGATCTTCCGCGAATACGCGAATGCCTGGCAGGCCACCACTGGGATGCCGCTACAGTTCCTTCGGGCGGATGCATGGAACCATCCGGTGCATTCCTCGCAGAAACGTGCGCCGCTTTGCGCGCTGCTGGCGGGCTGCTCCGGCACCTGTTCCGTCTGCCTCCAGTCGCGGGCGCGGCTTCTGCGAAACGCAGCGGAGAGTCCGTGCATCCGCACCTGTGGCTTCGGCCTCTGCGAGACCGCCGTTCCCGTGCGGCTCGGCCGGGAGACGATTGGCTTTCTCCTCACCGGCCAGGTGCTGCGCGAGGCGCCGACCGTGCGGGATTTTGAGGAATTGCGGGCCGTCGTCGATCGGACCGGAACGTTGATCGATGCCGGGAGCCTGCGTGCGGCCTATTTCCGGACGCCGGTGGTCGGGCCAAATGTGCAAAGAGCCGCCCTGCGCATGCTTGCGATATTCGCCCAGCACCTTGCCTCGCTTGCCAATCAGATTGCGATTGGTCTCACCCACACCGAGCCGCGCGTCCTGCAGCGCACGAAGGCCTACATCAACGAACACCTCGACGAGGAGGTGTCGCTCGCCGAGCTCGCCCGGCGTGTGGGCACGAGCAGGTTTTACATCTGCAAGCTCTTCAAGCGCAGCATGGGGATCACGTTCACCGAGTATCGGGCGCGCTGCCGCATTGAGCGGGCGAAAAGCCTTCTTCTCGAGCCGAATCGCCGGGTGAGCGAAGTCGCCTACGACGCGGGATTCCAATCGCTCACGCATTTCAACCGCATTTTCCGGCGTTTCGTCGGCACGTCGCCGACGGACTTCCGGATGCACCTTGCGCACGCGTAGCCGCGGGCGCCGGTCAATCCAGGGCCATTGTTTGGCAAGCCCCGCGAAGCCGGAAGCTTCGAGCCGGGCCATACTTCGTGCAAAGCCGATCATTTTTCCCTATGAGCGCCACAGCCGAGCCCGTCGAAGCCATTGAACCCCGGGCGAATCCGCGCCTGCAAATCGCGGACTCCGCCGCGCAGCTTTCCCTCCCGCCCGTTCCGGACTACATCCGCCCGCTCGCCAGCGTCGGCATGGCCGACCTCCCGCTGGTGGGCGGGAAGAACGCTTCGCTCGGCGAGATGCTGCGCGAGCTTGGGGCGCTGGGGATTCATGTGCCGGACGGGTTTGCCATCACGGCGGAGGCGTATCGCGATTTTCTCGTCTCGGCGGGGATCGTGAAACGAATTGACGCGCTGCTCGACGGACTCGATCCGCACGACATTCCCCGGTTGCGCCAATGCGGAACCGGGATTCGCCACGCCATCCTTGCCGCGGAACTGCCTGCCGAATTGATCGGGCAGGTCCGCGATGCCTACGAGCGCCTGGGTGAAGGGAAGCCCATCGGCGTGGCCGTGCGCAGCAGCGCGACGGCCGAGGATTTGCCCACGGCGAGCTTCGCCGGCCAGCAGGAAACGTATCTCAACGTGCAGGGCGTCTCCGCGTTGGTCGAGACGTGCCGACGCTGCTATGCGTCGCTCTTCACCGACGGGGCGATCTCCTACCGGCTCGATCGGGGCTTCGACCATCGAAAGGTCGCCCTGTCCATCGGCGTGCAGCGCATGGTGCGCTCGGATTTGGCCTCGAGCGGCGTGATGTTCACGATCGATACCGAAACGGGATTTCGCGACATTGTTCTTATCAACGCCGCCTACGGCCTCGGCGAAAACGTCGTCCAGGGCGCGGTGAATCCTGACGAATACACCGTCTTCAAGCCCACGCTGCGCACCGGCCACAGCCCGATTATCCAAACGCTCATTGGCAGCAAGGAATTCAAGCTGGTTTACGACGTGGGCGGCGGGCGCATGGTCCGGAACGTGCCGGTGCCGCCCGGAGACCGTGTCAGACAGGCACTCGAGGACGCCGACATTCTCCAGCTTGCCCGCTGGGCCTGCGTGATCGAGGAGCACTACTCCGCCCGCGGCGGCCAGCCGAAACCGATGGACATCGAGTGGGCGAAGGACGGCCGCACGGGCGAGCTGTTCATCGTGCAGGCCCGCCCGGAGACCGTGCAATCCCGCAGGAGCGAGGACTTCATCGAGACCTACGAACTCAAGCGAAAGGGCGACCACGCGCTCGTGCAGGGCCGCAGCGTCGGCGGGAAAATCGCCTCGGGACCGGTGCGCGTGATCCACAGCGCGGAGTTTCTCGGCAGCTTCCAGGCGGGCGAGATCCTCGTCACGGACAAGACGGATCCCGACTGGGAGCCCATCATGAAGAAGGCCGCCGCCATCGTGACGAACCGCGGTGGCCGCACCTGCCACGCTGCCATTGTCAGCCGGGAACTCGGCGTGCCCGCGATTGTCGGCCCCGAACACGGCACCGACGTTTTGAAGGACGGCCAGGTCGTCACCGTCTCGTGCGCGGAGGGCGACGTGGGATTCGTTTACGACGGGCGGCTGCCGTTTCACGTCGAGCGGACGAACCTCGCGACGCTCGAGCGGCCGCGCACGAAGGTGATGATGAATGTGGGCAACCCCGACGAGGCGCTTGCCCTCTCCTTCATTCCGAACGACGGCGTCGGTCTTGCCCGCGAGGAATTCATCATCACCACCTACATCAAGGTTCATCCGCTCGCCCTGCTCGACTTCGAGCACCTCGCCGACGCCGCAGCCCGCGCCGGGATCGAGAAACTCACGGCCGCATACACCGACAAGGCGCAGTTCTTCGTGGACCGGCTCGCGCAAGGCGTCGCCATGATCGCCGCCGCATTTTATCCGAAGGACGTCATCCTGCGCCTGAGCGATTTCAAGACCAACGAGTATGCGAACCTCATTGGCGGCCGCGCCTACGAGCCGCACGAGGAAAACCCGATGATCGGCTTCCGCGGCGCGAGCCGCTACTACAATCCCCGCTACCGCGACGCCTTCGCGCTTGAATGCCGCGCGATTCGGAAAGTCCGCGAAGCGATGGGGCTGACGAATCTCAAGGTGATGATCCCCTTCTGCCGCACCCTCGACGAAGCCCGGCAGGTCCAGGCGGAGATGGAGAAGCACGGCCTCAAGCGCGGGGAAAATGGCCTGGAACTCTACGTGATGTGCGAGATCCCGAGCAACGTGATCCTTGCCCGCGAATTCACCGAACTTTTCGACGGCTTCTCCATCGGCTCGAACGATCTCACGCAGCTCATCCTCGGCGTGGACCGCGACTCCGAGATCGTCGCGCCGATCTTCGACGAGCGGAACGCGGCGGTGAAGACCATGATCGCGAGCGTCATCCAGACCTGCCGGGAACAGGGCTGCAAAATCGGCATCTGCGGACAGGCGCCGAGCGATTACCCCGACTTCGCGCAATTCCTCGTCGAACAGGGCATCGACAGCATCTCGCTCACGCCCGACACGGTCCTGCGCACGACGAAAGCCATTCTGGAAAAGGAGCGGTCGCAACCCCGGAAATCGCGGCCTTGAGGCGGCGCTCGAGCCATGAGCGCCAGCCTTTCCATCGACGGCGTGTGCGCGGAGTTTCCCGCGGGAACCACGCTCCTTTCCGCCGCGTGCTCGCTGGGCATCGAGGTGCCGTCGCCCTGCCACGACGAGCGCCTGAAGCCGAGCGGAGCCTGCCGCATGTGCCTCGTGGAAGTCGTGGGAACCGAGCGTCTCGCTCCCGCCTGCGTCACTCCCGTCGAGGAGGGAATGGAAATTCTCACCGCCTCGCCCGCGGCGGTCGCCACGCGTCGCACGCTGCTCACCCTGGTGGCCGCGCACTATCCGGCTGGGGCGGTCGAGCGATTCCCCGACAAGCCGTTCCACCGCCTGCTTCGCGACCATGGCATCGCCGCGACCGGCAACGGCGGCACGGAGACGGAGCCGCCGTTCTTTCGCGACGGCACGCATCCCTATCTCGACGTGGACATGTCGCGATGCATCACCTGCCACCGATGCGTGCGCATTTGCGACGAGTTGCAGGGGCAGTTCGTCTGGCGCGTGTGGAATCGCGGCGCGGGGACGCGCATCCAGCCCGGCATCGCGTCCACGCTGGTCGGGAGCGATTGCGTGAGCTGCGGCGCCTGCGCCGATACCTGCCCGACCGGAGCCATCGACGACCGCTCGTTCGTCGCGCAGGGTTCACCCGAGCGGTGGACGCGCACGGTGTGCCCGTATTGCGGCACCGGATGCGAAATGCTCGTGGGCACGCGCGGCGGGCGCATCGTGCAGGTGAAGCCCGCGCCGGCATCGCCGGTGAGCAAAGGCCATCTTTGCGTAAAGGGGAGATACGCCTTCGACTTCGTGCGCGCTCCGGACCGCGCGACCGAGCCGATGCTGCGTGCGAATGGCGAATGGCGCCGGGTTTCCTGGCCCGACGCGATCCGGGCCGTGGCGGACGGCTTCCGACGCATCCGCGCGGAATCGGGCGCCGACAGCATCGGCGTGCTCGGCTCGGCGCGCGCGACCAACGAGGAGAACTACGTTGCGCAGAAGTTCGCCCGCGTCGCGCTCGGCACGAACAACGTCGATTGCTGCGCGCGGGTCTGCCATGCGCCGACCGCGGCGGCGATGAAGGCGATGCTCGGCACGGGCGCGGCGACGAATTCCTTCGACGATATCGAGCGCGCTGCGGCGTTCCTCATCTGCGGATGCAATCCCACCGAGAACCACCCCATCGTCGGCGCGCGGATCAAGCAGGCCGTGCTGCGCGGCGCGCGCCTCATTGTGATCGACCCCCGGGAAACGGAGCTGGCCCGCTACGCCGATCTGCATCTCGCGCTCCGCCCCGGCACGAACATCCCGCTTTTCAACGCGCTGGCGCATGTGCTCGTCGAGGAGGAATTCATCGATGGTCCGGCGGTGCGCGAGCGGGTCGCGGAGTTCGAGGAATTCCGGGAATTCATTCGCGACTGGCCTCCCGAGCGGGCGGCGGACATCGCCGGAGTCTCCGCGGAACGCATCCGCCAGGCCGCTCGGCTTTACGCGAAGCAGAAGCCCGCGATGTGTTTCCACGGCCTCGGCATGACCGAGCACCTCCAGGGCACGGAGGGCGTGATGGCCCTCGTGAATCTTGCGCTGCTCACGGGAAACATCGGCAGGCCCGGCGGCGGGGTGAATCCGCTGCGCGGCCAGAACAACGTGCAGGGCTCCGCGCACATGGGCTGCGAGCCGGGCAGCCTCGCGGGCTACATCCCGCTCGGGCAGGGACGCGACCTGGTCGAGTCCGTCTGGAAGGCGCCGGTCCCGCGCGCTCCGGGGCTCAATCTCATGCAAATGATCGACGGCGCCAAAGCGGGCAGCCTCCGCGCGCTCTGGGCCATCGGCTACGACGTCGCGTTGACCAATCCCGACGCCGCTGTGACGCGGGCCGCGCTCTCGAAACTCGATTTCGTCGTCGTGCAGGACCTCTTCCTCAACGAGCTGGCGCGGGAGTTCGGCCATGTGTTCCTCCCCGCCTGCTCATCGTTCGAGAAGGACGGCACCTTCATGAACTCCGAGCGCCGCGTGCAGCGCGTCCGCAAGGCGCTCGAGCCGCACGGATCCTCGCGATCCGATTGGGAAATCATTTGCGACGTGGCTCGCGCAATGGGCTGCGGGGCGCAGTTTTCCTTTCGATCCGCGGAGGAAATCTGGAACGAAGTGCGCGCCGTGTGGAAGGCTGGCGCGGGCATCAGCTACGCGCGCCTCGAGCGCGGCGGCCTGCAATGGCCGTGCCCGAACGAGGAGCATCCAGGAACGAGCCTGCTGCATGCGGAGCGATTTCCTCACGGCCGGCGCGCGCCGCTCAAGCGGGTGGACTTCGAGGCGTCGGCCGAAGCGGTGACGCCGGAGTTTCCCTTCCTGTTGAGCACGGGGCGGACGCTCTACCAGTTCAACGCCGGCACGATGACGATGCGCACGCCCGATGTCGTCCTGCGGCCCGGCGACACGCTCGACGTCTCGCCGCGGGATGCCGCCCGGCTTGGCCTGCGTGGGGACGACCGGGTGCGCGTGCGGAGCGCGCACGGCGAGGCGGCGCTGCCGGTGCGGATTGATTCGCGGGTGAAGCCGGGCGAGCTGTTCGCCACGTTCCACACGGCGCAGGTTTTCCTGAATCGCCTCACCGGCCCGGGTCGCGACGCCGTCGCAATGACGCCCGAATACAAGGTGGTGGCGGTAAGCATCGAAAAGCTTTTGCCCGCAACGCAACCGGCCGCCCCACTTCCGCCATGAACCTCGCCACGGACTATCTAGGCCTTCACCTCCGCACGCCGCTCGTGCCATCCGCCTCGCCGCTCTCGGAGGATGCGGACAACCTGCTCCGCATGGAGGACGCGGGCGCCTCGGCGGTCGTGCTGCACTCGCTCTTCGAGGAGCAGGTCCGGCACGAGCAGCAGGAGCTGCGCGGGAGATCGTCCCACGGCGCGGAGACTGACGCTGAGGCGCGAAGCGGCTTCCCCGACTCCGCTGCGTTCCTCCGCGGCCCGCAGGCCTACCTGCGCCACATTGAGAAGGCGCAGAGCCTCCTCTCGATCCCGGTGATCGCCAGCCTGAACGGCTCGACGCCGCACGGCTGGACCTCGTTTGCCCGCGAGATCGAGCAGGCCGGCGCGAACGCTCTCGAGCTGAATATCTACCATGTCCCCGCCGATCCGATGGTCGAGGGAAGCCGCGTCGAGGAGGACTATCTGCGGATCGTGCTCGATGTGCGCGAGGCGGTGAAGATTCCGCTTGCCGTGAAGGTGAGTCCGTTTTTCACGAGCTTCGCGCACATGGCGAAACGCCTCGTCGAGTGCGGGGCGAACGGGCTCGTGCTGTTCAACCGCTTTTACCAGCCGGACCTGGACTTGAAGGAACTCGAGATCGTCCCCGATGCCACGCTCAGCCATCCCGGCGAGTCGCGGCTGGCGCTTCGCTGGATCGCGCTGCTGTATGGCCGCATTGGGGCCAGCCTGGCGGCGACGGGCGGGATTTACAGCGGGGCCGACGCGCTCAAGCTGCTCATGGCGGGCGCCGATGTCACCATGCTGTGCAGCGCGCTGCTCCGGCACGGCATCGCCCACATCAAGACCGTCGAACGCGAGATGATCGAGTGGATGGAGGAGATCGACTGCAAATCCATCGAGCAGCTCAAAGGAAGCTTGAGCCAGGAGCACTGCGCCGATCCCTCGGCTTTCGAGCGCGCGCACTACATCCGCGCGGTCGGGAGCTTCACGAGCCTCTAGCGAACCCTTCGCTTCGGGCAGGAGCCGGATCAGTCCTCCTCCGTCAGATGCTGCCGGAACCAGTCCGCCGCCAGCCGCGCGACTTCCTCCAGCGCGCCGGGCTCTTCGAAGAGATGCGTCGCTCCGGGCACCGTGACCAGTTTCTTTTCGCAGGCGAGCATGGCGAGAGCGCGGCGGTTGAGATCGAGCACGAGGTCGTCGCGTTCACCCACGATCAGGAGCGTGGCGGCTTTCACATACGGCAGCGCCCCGGCGGCCAGGTCGGGGCGTCCGCCGCGGGAAACCACCGCTTCGATCTCGGCTCCCGATTTCGCGGCCGCCACCAGCGCGGCGGCGCCTCCGGTGCTCGATCCGAAATAGCCAAGCCGCAGCTCGCTCAATTCGGAGTGCTGGAGACACCACTGCGTCATCAACTCCAGCCGTTCGGCGAGAAACTGGATGTCGAATCGCAGGTATCCCGTGCGGGCGTCATCGGCCTCCTCGCGCCGCGTCAGCAGGTCGGCCAGCAGCGTGCCGTTTCCCGACTCGCGCAGAACGCGCGCGACGAATTGATTGCGCCGGCTCAGATGGCTGCTGCCGCTGCCATGCGCGAAGATCACGAGACCCTCCGCCTCGGGGGGAACCGCCAGTTCGCCCTCGAGAAACAGCGGGCCTGCTGGAATCTCGACGCCGTGAGGCCGAGCCAATCCGAGGGACCTGTTTGTCGGTGTCATCCGCGTTTTCAGTCAGGCTGATTTTATCCGTGCACGACTTTGCCGCCTTCCGCCGGTTGTCCAAGGTTTGTCCCCGATTGCCCCGCGGCGCGCGATCCTC
>JAQTOP010000058.1 GCA_028713285.1 Terrimicrobiaceae bacterium | reverse complement strand
CCAGAATGATGCCGGCGTTCGTCGGATCCTGGAGAAACAGGGAGAGGATCGCGGCTCCGATGAGTATGAGAATGATCGGGCTCTTGAACTGCCGGAGCAGGAGGATCCATGGGGTCGCGCGGGTTTCCGCTCCCAGCCGGTTCGCACCGAATCGGGCGAGCCGCGCAGCGGCTTCCCGGCTCGCGAGGCCGATCGGCGTCGAGTGCAGCCAGCCGAAGAGCGCCTCCTCCGGGACGCTCCAAAACGGCGCGTGCGGCGGGTTTGGATGGGGAGTCTTCATGCCGGTTTTTGGCTGCGAATGTATTCCCGCTTCGCCGCGCTGGCCACGCGATGATTGCCCGACCGCAACCGCCGCTTGGCGATCCGGGCAAGATCGGTGCCGTATTCGTCAATCCGGGGGTAGCCGGCGGCAGGTCCGGCGCGGAGGCTGAATCATGCCGCTCTACGAATACATCTGCCGCAAATGCGGGAAGAACTTTTCCAACGTCCTGGCCCTTGAGGAATGCGGGACGAAGGAGGTGGAATGCCCGCGATGCCGGAGCCGCGACCTAGAGAAGGTCCGCGATCCTTTTTTTTCCAGGCTGGTCCGGAGCGAGCGCACACCGGTTTCCGCAAGCCGGCGGAGTGCCGCCCCGGCCAAAGCGCGCCGGGCTGTCCGCGTCAAATCCGCTTCGGGAGATGAAGGGCATCGCCGTCGCGCGGCACTGCGCGGCATTGATGGACGCGAGGTGGAAATCCCCCATCGCTGGAAGTGGCATTACCGAACGTTGAGCGCCCTGCGGGATCGCTTGATCCGGGAGCGTGGCGAACGGATGGCTGAGGCCGCGCAACCGAACGAACAGCACGGCATGGACCTGGCGGACTCCGCGACCGACGAATTTGACCACGAGCTTGCGCTGAGTCTGCTCTCGGTGGAGCAGGATGCGCTCTACGAGGTCGAGGCGGCGATGCGGCGCATCGTGGATGGGAGCTATGGCGTGTGCGAAGGGTCGGGCGGACGGATTTCCGCCACGCGCCTGAGGGCGGTCCCGTGGACGCGATTTCAAAAGGCGGTGGCCGCGCGTCTCGAACGCGAAGGCGTGACTCCCCGGCGTCGCCTCGGCCCCCTTCGCTCGCTGCGGGACGAGCCGGCGGCGGCCTTTGCGGAAATCGAGGAAGCGGCTGGTGAATCGCGTCCGAAGGCAGCGCCTGCGAGGCTCGGAGGGGAATGAAGCGCGCAGCGGGAGTGCACAGGCGACGATGCCGTCAACGAACGGTCGCTGAATGCCAATCCGCGTGGAGTCCGGTTCCAAAAAGTGCGGGAGAGTAAAGTTGAGTCACCGCCCGAGAATGTCATGAAAACTACAAAGCCTCAGAAGTCATCCACCCCTTCCGCGGCGCTGAAGCGCCGGACCGCGGCCCCTGCCCAGACGATCCCGAAGAAAAACGGGGACGCTCCTCATCTGCTCGAGTTCCGAAAGATCCTCGTCCCGGTCGATTTCTCAAAAGCCGGCAATCCCGCGCTCCAATATGCCAAATCTCTGGCGAGCCTCACCGGTGCCACCATCTATCTGGTGCATGTGCTGGAGCGCATCTTCTACGGCCATGAGATTGCGGATGTCCACTTCGACACGAGCAAAATGCGGGAGCAGGTGACGCGTGAGCTGGGCGCGCTGCAAATGGGCGTTTTCAAGGGAACCAAAACCGATATCGAAGTGCGGACCGGCGTGCCGTTCCAGGAGATCGTGGATACCGCCTTCGAGACGAATGCGGATTTGATCGTCATGGCGACCCACGGTTACACCGGGTTGCAGCACGTCCTGATGGGAAGCACGACGGAACGGGTCGTGCGCCATGCAGCCTGTCCTGTCCTTGTCGTGCGCTCGAAATGGCCCGGCAAGCAAAAGGCCCCACCCCGCTCTCGTTGAAGCGCGCCGTGAAATGCATCCGGGGATTGCCCGATCCGCAGGGCTCTGCCTTTTCGCCATCTGGCTGACCTCGTCTGCGCGGGCCGACCCTTTTCCGGCGCCTTCTGCGGCAGGCATCCATCCGCCATCGCATGCGAGCGAGCTCGAGCGCGGAAGGCGTGGGGCGAAATGGATCGCGTTGACCTTCGATGCGGGAGGCGAGGCCACCGCTTTCCCGCAGCTTGTTCGGGGACTCGCCGGCGCGCATGTGCGCTGCACGTTCTTCGTGACCGGAAGCTGGGCGCATGCGCATCCGGACTTGATCCGGCAACTGGGGCGGGACGGGCACGAAATCGGGAACCATTCGCGGAGCCATGCGGACCTCACGGGACTGTCGGACGAGACCATCCGGGAGGAAGTCGGCGCACGAGCGAATTGCTTGGGCGGTTGCTGGGCCATGCGCCGGCCAGGCTGTTCCGCGCGCCGTTCGGCAGGCGTGACAATCGTGTGCTCCGGACGGTTGCGGCCATCGGATATCAGTCGGTGGCGTGGAGCCTGGACAGTCTCGACTCGGTCGGAGACACGAAGACGCCGCAGTATCTCTTTCGCCGCATTGCCACGGGATCCGACGCGGACCTCGACGCGCGATCCTGCTGATGCACGTGGAAGAACCGGCCACTGCGGAGAGCGTGCCTTCGATCCCTCAGACGTTGGAGTTCCGCGGATTCCGGTTCGTGACGCTATCCGAGCTGATCGCCTGGCAGTGAACCGGAGAGCCGAATGGTGACCAGGGTTCACGCCTTTCGGGAACAAAATTCGAGGACTCTTCGACAATTCATCACTAGGCCTTTTCGTCCTGTTGAACGAAGATCTTGTGCAGTCAGGAACCCATCATGAAGCCTTCCCCCTTCGAGCAATGCAGATCCTACCTCCTTGCGCAGGCCGACGTGGTCGCCCCCCGGGAAGACCGGCCGCCGCTGCGAGCAGTGACCATTTCGCGCGAAGCAGGAGCAGGTGCGATAACCATCGGTCGCATGGCGTCGGAATACCTGGAGAAGAAGCAGGCCGATCCGCGTTATCCGTGGGCGGTATTCGATCACAATCTGGTGAAGCGGGTTTTGGACGATCACCATCTTCCAAAAAGGATCGAGCAATACATGGCTGAGGATGCCGTCCACAGCGTCAGCGACGTCGTGGAGGATCTTCTCGGCGTGCATCCATCGTCGTGGACGCTGGTGCAGCATACGACGCGGACGATTCTGAGGCTCGCCATGGCCGGCAACGTGATTGTTGTCGGACGCGGGTCGAACATCATCACCGCGCGCTTGAAGCACGTTTTTCACGTGCGGCTGGTCGCACCGCTGGAAAAGAGGATCCGGCATGTCGAAGCCTACTACCATTTGACCCACCGGGAGGCCGCCGAATTCGTCAGCAGGACCGATCAGGCGAGGGCGCGTTACGTCCGGAGAAACTTCCAGTCGCGCATCCAGGATCCGCTCGAATACCACATCACGATCAATACGGGACTCGTGAGTTTCGGCGAAGCGGCGCGATTGATCGGTGACGCCGTTCTCAACATTCACAACTAGACTCCGTTCGGGAAAGCGCTGGCGGCGTGGATCGTGCGCGAAGACGATGTGGTGTGCGTCGCAGCGAAAATCTTGTCCCGAAATCGGATGATGCTCGACCGGATAAGCGCACCGATTCCTCGTCGCCATTAAGAAAAAACAGTTCGTTCTCCAGGTTGCCTGCAACCAAGTTCAGCTGACGGCGGAGCCATCGTTCGATTCCCTGTCCGAATAGATCGATCTCGTGTATCAGGAGCGACAAATTCCAAAAACGGAATCCAAACCTCAAACACGGGAATCCCGTGGCGGAGCTTCCGCTCAATTCCTATCCGGCATTGCCCATGGCCATCAAGAAATCCGACCTCTACTCCTCCCTCTGGGCTTCCTGCGACGAACTCCGCGGCGGCATGGATGCCAGCCAATACAAGGACTACGTCCTGTTCATGCTGTTCATCAAATACGTCTCCGACAAATACGGCGACTACGACGGCTTCGAGCCGCCCGTCGTCATCCCCAAGGGCGCAAACTTCAAGGACATGGTCGCCCTCAAGGGCAAGGACGACATCGGCGACAAGATCAACACCCAGGTCATCCAGCCGCTGATTGATGCCAACTCCCGCCTCGCTCGCAGCGATTTCCCCGACTTCAACGACTCGAACAAACTCGGCGACGGCGCGCAGAAGGTCGAGAAGCTCGGCAATCTCATCGCCATCTTCGAAAACCCCGCGCTCGATTTCTCCAAGAACCGCGCCGAGAACGACGACATCCTCGGCGATGCCTACGAATATCTCATGCGGCACTTCGCCACCGAGAGCGGCAAGAGCAAGGGCCAGTTCTACACCCCGTCCGAAGTCAGCCGCATCATGGCGAAGGCCATCGGCATCTCCCCGGCCAACTCCAAAGCCTCCACCACCGCATACGATCCCACCTGCGGCTCAGGTTCGCTGCTGCTGAAGGTCGCCGCCGAGGCCGGTAAGCACATCACCCTCGAAGGACAGGAAAAGGACGTGACCACCGCCGGTCTCGCCCGCATGAACATGATCCTGCACGATTTCCCGACGGCCAACGTGCTCTCGGGAAACACGCTGTTCGATCCCAAGTTCAAAAACGGCGAGCAGCTCCGCACCTACGACTACGTCGTTGCCAATCCGCCTTTCTCCGACAAAACCTGGTCCACCGGCCTCACCTTGGGCGAGGGTGGCAGCGGCGACCGCTTCCAGCGCTTCACCTGGGGCGTGCCGCCGAAGAAGCAGGGCGACTACGCCTACCTCCTTCACATCATCCGCTCCATGAAGAGCACGGGCAAAGGAGCGTGCATTCTCCCGCACGGCGTCCTCTTCCGGGGCAATGCCGAGGCCGTCATCCGCCAGCAACTCATCCGCTCAGGCTGCCTCAAGGCCATCATCGGCCTGCCCGCCAATCTCTTTTACGGCACGGGGATCCCGGCCTGCATCGTCGTGCTGGACAAGGAAAACGCCGCCGCCCGCAAAGGCATCTTCATGATTGATGCCTCCAAGGGCTTCAAAAAGGACGGCCCGAAGAACCGCCTCCGCGAGCAGGACATCCACAAGATCGTGGACACCTTCGCCCGACAGGATGAGAGCGACCCACGCTACGCACGCATGGTGCCGGTCGCGGAAATTGCCGACCCGAAGAACGCCTACAACCTCAACCTCCCGCGCTACATTGACAGCACCGAGCCCGAGGACTTGCAGGACATCGACGGCCACCTGCGCGGCGGCATCCCGGAGCGCGACCTCGACGCCCTCGGTAATTACTGGAAGATCATGCCGGGCGTTCGCTCCGTTTTGTTCAAGCCGCTTCGTCAGGGCTATTCTCAATTGTCCATTGTCCCTTCTCAATTGAAGGAAACCATCTTCAGCAATACCGAATTCACCGCTTTCACCACCAAAGCGAAGAAACTCTTTCTGAAGTGGCAGACGGCTTCCGCCCCGCGGCTCAAAGGCTTCGCTCAGGACGGCCATCCCAAGCCGCTCATCGAAACCATCGCCGAGGACCTGCTCGCCACCTTCAAGGCCGCGCCGCTGCTCGACGCCTACGATGTCTATCAGCACCTCATGGACTACTGGGCCGAGACCATGCAGGACGATTGCTACCTCATCGCCGATGCCGGGTGGATCGCCGGTGCGCAGCCCCGCGAAATCCGTCAGGTCAAAAACAAGGAAGGCAAACTCGTCTGGCCCGAGAAGGAAGACTTCAAGAAGGGCAAGCGCCGCTTCAAGTCGGACCTCGTCCCAGCCGCCCTGCTCATCGCCCGCTACTTCGCCGCCGAGCGGGATGCCATCGCCGCCCTCGAAGCCGACATCGCCGGCATCGAGCAGCAGCTCGACGAAAAGCGCGAGGAGCAAAGCGGCGAGGAAGGGCCGCTCGCCGAAGTCATCGAAGGCGAGGGCGAGAAACAGAAGATTACTGCCAAAGCCCTGAAGGCCCGATTGAAAGAAATCGGGCGCGACCCGGACTACGCCGAGGAACGCCAGGCCCTCGAAGACTACGCCAAGTTGCTCGACCAGCAGGCGGACGCCAAGGCCCGGCTCAAAGCCGCGCAGGAAGACCTCGAAGCCAAGCTCGACGCCAAATACCCCACGCTCACCGAGGACGAAATTAAGACTCTCGTGGTGGACGACAAATGGCTGGCCACCATCGCCGCCGCGGTGCAGGGCGAACTGGACCGCGTCTCCCAAACCCTCACCGGCCGCATCCGCCAGCTCGCCGAACGCTACGCCACCCCGCTGCCGGAATTGACGGATGAGGTGGAGGTGTTGTCCGCGAAAGTCGCCGGGCATCTCCAGAGAATGGGATTCAAGCCATGAAACACATCTCCCATCTCGAACCCGGAGGGTTCATAGCCATTAGCCGGTGGTTGAGGAGCAGCCCGACGATACCACCGGATAGCCGGCGAATGAAAATCCGCATCCCGGAAGCCGGAGGCTTCACAGCCATTAGCCGGTGGTTGAGGAACAACGCGACGATACCACCGGGATTAGACGGGCGCAAGGTTCACATCCCGGAAGCCGGAGGCTTCACAGCCATTAGCCGGTGGTTGAGGAACAACGCGGCGATACCACCGGGATTAGACGGGCGCAAGGTTCACATCCCGGAAGCCGGAGGCTTCACAGCCATTAGCCGGTGGTTGAGGAGCAGCGCGACGATACCACCGGATCAATGTCCCCAACGAATCCCCATCCCGGAGGGATGCCAGCCCTGACCATTATGCCATCCACCCATCTCAGCCTGCATTATCACCTCGTGTTCTCGACGAAGAACCGCGAGGCGTTGATCGCGCCGGAATGGCGGGCGCGCCTGCACGATTACCTCGGCGGCACGATCCGTGGCCTGGGAGGATTTCCAGAAGGTGCCGGCGGTGTCGCCGATCATGTCCATTTGCTCGCAGGTCTCAAGGCCACCCATTGCCTTGCCGACGTGATGCGTGAATTGAAAAAGGCGTCCTCGACCTGGGTGCATGAGGAAATCGGTTTGCGTGCGTTTGCGTGGCAGGAGGGTTATGCGGCGTTCACCGTCAGCGCGACTTCGCGAGAAGCCGTGCGGCATTACATCGCCAATCAGGAGGAGCATCATCGCGTGAAATCATTCCGTGAGGAATTGATCGAGATGTTAAATAAGGCCGGAATTGAATATGATCCAAAATATCTTGATTGAAACGGCTGCGACCCCTGCCTGGGTCGGGTTCGTTCCATTCCGTTTCCGGGGGTGTCGCTCGTCCCTCGCTCGACCCCCGGCTAATGGCTGGCATCCCTTCGGGATGGTTCGCGCCGCCCAAGCCGGAGGCTTGGCAGCGATCAGCCGGTGGTTGAGGAGCAGCGCGACGACACCACCGGGATTAGACGGGCGCAAGGTTCGCATCCCGGGAGCCGGAGGCTTCACAGCCATTAGCCGGTGGTTGAGGAACAACGCGGCGATACCACCGGGATTAGACGGGCGCAAGGTTCACATCCCGGAAGCCGGAGGCTTCACAGCCATTAGCCGGTGGTTGAGGAGCAGCGCGACGATACCACCGGATCAACGTCCCCAACGAATCCGCATCCCGGAGGGATGCCAGCTCGGGCTGCGATCCCTTCGGGATCGGATTCGGTTCTCGCATGGTTTCCGGGGGTGTCGCTCGTCCCTCGCTCGACCCCCGGCTAATGGCTGGCATCCCTTCGGGATGACCGACCGCGTGGACGGACACCTCAAAAAGATGGAGCGGTGTGGAAATGAAACCCGGCTATAAACAGACCGAGGTCGGCGTCATCCCGGAGGATTGGGAGGTCAGTTCGATTGGCCAACAATGCCAAATCTTCGGGCGTATTGGGTTTCGAGGTTACACGGTCGATGACATCGTCGATGAAGGAAGTGGGGCGATAGCCATCAACCCGTCGAACGTTCAGGACGGGAAGACTGTTTTTGACAAGTGCACCTACATTTCTTGGCACAAATACGAAGAGTCGCCTGAAATCAAAATTGACGAAGGTGACATCATTCTCGTCAAGACGGGCTCAACGTTCGGCAAGACAGCGATGGTGAAGAACCTCCCCGACAAGGCGACGCTCAATCCGCAGGTCATTGTGTTCAAGAAGGTCAAGGCCTCACGGGGGTTCTTCGGCTACATGATGGGCTTTCCCACCATTCAAAAACAGATAACGGCAGCAGTTGTCGGGGGCGCATTGCCCACTCTTTCGCAGAAACTGGTAGCGGCATTTAAGATGCCGATACCACCAACCCTTCCCGAACAACGCGCCATCGCTACGGCGTTGAGCGATGTGGATGGGCTGCTGGGCGGGCTGGACCGGCTCATCGCCAAGAAGCGCGACCTCAAACAGGCCGCCATGCAGCAACTCCTCACCGGCCAAACCCGCCTCCCCGGCTTCCACGCCGAGTGGGAGATGAAGCGGCTGGACGCACTTGCTGACATTCGTAGCGGTGGCACGCCAAGCACCGGCGAACCTCGCTTTTGGGATGGGAACATTCCGTGGTGCACACCAACGGACATCACCGCACTCAACGGACACAAATACCTTGGCGAGACCGCTCGAATGATTACCCAACTCGGACTCAAAGCGAGTTCGGCTGAAATGATTCCGGCGCATTCAGTCGTCATGACATCGCGGGCCACAATCGGCGAGTGCGCCGTCAACGCAGTTCCGATCTCGACCAATCAGGGCTTCAAGAACTTCGTTCCGTTTGCGACGACCGATGTGGACTTCCTTTATTACCTTCTCGAAACGCAGAAGGCGGGATTCATCAGCCTTTGTGGCGGCAGCACTTTCCTTGAAATCGGGAAGACACAGCTCGCCGCGTATAAGGTCCAGCTTCCCAGCACGAAGACCGAACAAACCGCCATCGCCGGGGTGCTGACGGAGATGGACATGGAGCTGGCGGCGTTGGAGCAGCGGCGGGAGAAGACCCGCGCCCTCAAGCAGGCCATGATGCAGGAACTCCTCACGGGGAGAACGCGGTTGCTCTCACGCGGAAGCGCGGAGGCGAAACCATGAGCGACGAACCCTTGCCCCAATCCGAGATCATCCTCTACCAGACGGAGGATGGCCGCACGCGCATCCAGTGCCGCTTTGAAAATGAAACGCTCTGGCTGACGCAGGTCCAGATCGCCGAACTGTTCCAGACCACGGTGCCGAACATCAACCTCCACCTGAAGGCGATTTATGCCGAAGGCGAGCTGGCGGCGGAGGCAACTATTAAGTCCCACTTAATGGTTCGATTGGAGGGCTTGCGCCAGGTCTCCCGCCCCGTCCTGCACTACAGCCTGCCCGTTATTCTCGCCGTCGGCTTCCGGGTCCGCAGCCATCGGGGCACACAGTTCCGCCAGTGGGCCACGGCACGCCTGGGTGAGTATCTGGTGAAGGGCTTCACCATGGACGACGAGCGGCTCAAGAATCCGCCGGGCAAGGGCCAGAAGGATTATTTTGACGAGTTGCTGGAGCGCATCCGTGACATCCGGTCATCGGAGCGGCGGTTCTACCAGAAGGTGCTCGATATTTACGCGACGAGTGTGGACTACACGCCGGACGCGGAGACTTCCCAGCGGTTCTTTGCCGCCGTGCAGAACAAGATGCATTGGGCCGCGCACGGCCACACCGCCGCCGAAGTCATCGCGGAACGGGCGGATGCCGCCAAGCCCTTCATGGGACTGCAAACCACGCGGCCCGGCGGCATCGTGCGCAAGGACGATGTGGCCGTGGCCAAGAACTACCTCACGGAAGAAGAGCTGCAGGTGCTGAACCGGATCGTGAACCTCTACATCGAATACGCGGAACTCCAGGCGCTGGAACGCAAGCCAATGACGATGCAGGACTGGATCACGAAACTGGATGAGTTTTTAAAAATCTCCGGGCGCAAACTGTTGGATCATGCCGGGAAGATTTCCGCCGGGTCCGCCAAGGCGAAGGCCGAGCTGGAGTATGTGCGGTATCATGCGCTGCTCGATGCACAGCCGCAACGGATCGATGCGGAGTTTGAGAAGGCAGCGAAAGAGTTGAAGGAGCTGCCGAAGCAGCGCAAACCGAACCCACCGAAAGATTCCCATGCCTGAACAACCCCGCTCCGAACGAAAGACGCAAAACCGCGTCACCGCCCTGTTCACGGACAAGGCCCGGCCCGATTGCCTCGGCTACCGCTACCTCGGCGAGTGGAACAAGCGGGAGAACAACCGTTGCATCGAGACGGACCTGCTCCGCGCCAACCTGAAGGCTCGCGGTTATGAGGAGGCGCACATTTCCGCCGCCTTGCAAAAGCTGATGGCCGCCGCGGACGCCACCGGCATTACACTCTATCAGGCCAGCCTGCGCACCTACCAGCTGCTGCGCTATGGCGTGTCGGTGCAGATCGCCGTCGGAAGGCCGCACGACACGGTGCATCTGGTGGATTGGGAGCACGCGGAGAACAATGATTTCGCCCTCGCCGAGGAAGTGACCTTGCGCGGCGGCTACGAGCGGCGTCCCGACCTCGTGCTTTACCTGAACGGCATCGCCGTCGGCGTCATCGAGCTGAAGCGGAGTTCGGTCGAGATCGCGGATGGCGTGCGCCAGCTCATCACCAACCAGGAGGAGATTTTCAACAAGGGCTTCTTCCCGACGGTGCAACTGGTGTTCGCGGGGAACGATTCGCAAGGCTTGCGCTACGGCACAGTCACCACTCGGGAGGAGTTCTTCGTCGAATGGAAATCGGTGGATAGCAGTCCGCTGACTTCGGGTGCGTTGCTGGACCGTCCGCTTTCTGAGATGTGCGAGAAGTCCCGGCTGCTGGACCTCATCCGCAACTTCATCATCTTCGACGCGGGCTACAAGAAAGTGCCACGCCCGCATCAGTTCGCGGGCGTGAAGGCGGCGCAGGAACGCATTCGTAAACGCGAGGGCGGCGTCATCTGGCATACGCAGGGCAGCGGCAAGAGCATCCTCATGGTGCTGCTCGCCAAGTGGCTACTGGAACACGACCCCGAGGCTCGCATCCTCGTCGTCACCGACCGCGACGAACTGGACAAACAGATCGAGGGCGTGATGAAGAACGCCGGAGCCATCGGTGAAAACTCGCCTTCGCCCCGCATCCAGAACCGGGCGGAGTTTGTCGCCAAACTGGGCGCGACTACACCCCGGCTGCTGTGCGCGCTCATCCACAAGTTCGATCCCGCGGACCTCACCGGCCCGCCGCCGCACGTTCACGGCCGCTTCTACGTCTTCGTGGATGAATGCCATCGCACTCAGGGCGGCGACATGAACCGGCAGATGAAACGCTGGCTGGAAAACGCGATCTTCATCGGCTTCACCGGCACACCGCTGCTGAAGAAGGATGCTGCCAAGCTGAGAACCCGCGACATCTTTGGCACTTACATCCACACCTACAAATTCCACGAAGGTGTGGCGGATGGAATCATTCTCGATTTGAAATACGAGGCCCGCGACGTGCCGCAACGCATCACCTCGCCGAAGGCCATTGAAGATTACTTCGCCAGGAAAACCAAATCGCTGAACAATTTTCAGAAAGCCATCATCCGGAAACGCTGGGCGACGATGGAGGAATTGATGAGCGCCGAGGAGCGCAAGGCACGCATCGCTGCCAGCATCATCCACGATTTCGACACGAAGCCGCGCCTGAACGACGACCGAGGCACGGCCATTCTCGTGGCCGCGAGCATCTACGACGCCTGCCACTATTACCGCATCTTCCAAAGCAAGCCGTTCGGCCAATACTGCGGCATCATCACGTCCTTCGAGCCGCAGCCCGGTGCGATTGTGCTGGAGCCGCCGAACAGCGACGAGCGCTACAAGTTCGACACCTACACGAAGCACGTCCTCAAGAACGGGCAGAGTACCAAGGCGTACGAGGATGAGGCCAAACGTCGCTTCATTGAGGAACCCGCAAACCTCAAGCTGCTGATTGTAGTGAGCAAGCTCCTGACCGGCTTCGACGCGCCGAGCTGCACCTACATTTATCTCGATAACGAGCTACACGATCACAACCTGTTTCAGGCCATCTGCCGCACCAACCGGCTCGACGGTGACGACAAGGACTACGGCTACATCGTGGACTTCAAAAAGCTTTTTGAAGACGTCAAGGAGGCAATAGCGGTCTATACCTCCGACGAGCTGGATATTGATCAAGGCAACGGCGGCACGAATAACGTCGAGCTGAAGGACTGGCTCAAAGAAGGAAGGAAACAACTCGATGGCGCCCGCGAGGCGCTTCGCTACCTCTGCGAGCCAGTGCCGCTACCGCGTGAGATGGAGCAGTTCCTGCATTACTTCTGCGGCGACGCGGCCAATCCTCAAGCTCTGACAGACACGGAGCCATTGCGCATTTCGTTCTACAAGTCTGTGGCCACTTTCGTCCGTGCCTACGCCGACGTTGCGCAGGACCTCACCGAGGCAGGCTACAGCGACGCCGAGGCCGCCGCATTGCAAAAGGATGTCGAATTCTACGGCGACATCCGCTCCGCCATCAAGAAGCACTCGGGCGAGGAGCTGGACATCAAGCCGTTCGAGGCCGACATGCGCCACCTGCTCAACACCTACGTGCAAGCGGACCCGGCGGCGGACATGGGCAATCTCAATTCGCTGTCGCTCACGGAACTGATCGTTGAAACCGGCATCCACGATACCATCGCCCGGAAGCTGAACGAAAAGGGCAAGCTCTCCCGAAACGCCATCGCCGAAGGCATTATCAACAACGTCCGCAAGACCATCATCCGCGACCAGCTCACCGACCCACGCTTCTACGCGGAGATGTCGAAGCTGCTGGATGATCTCATCCAGCAAAACCGGGCGGACGCGGCTGCCTACGAGGCATTTCTCAAGAAGGCCGAAGAACTGGTGAAGCGCATGGCGAAGAAGGACTCCGTCGCCGGTGTCCCTGCGGTTCTTCACGGCAATCCCGAGGCCATCGTGATCTACAACAACCTGCCCGACATTCTTGCGGGAGGAACATCCGTGGCTCGCGAGGAAGGTCCCTCGGAACAGCTGGAGCGGGCGGCACTGGCCCTCAAGATCGAGCAAGCCATGCGTGAGCACGCGCCGGCGGGCTGGAACGGCGATGACACGCGAGAGAAGCAGGTGCTGAACGCGCTGTTTCCCATCATGGACCGGGATCGCAAGGCGACACTGGCCCTCTTTGACATCATCAAGAACCAACCCGGCTATTGCTGATGAACAAGACGATTCAACTCGGAGAGCTTTCGATTCGGGTGACCAAGAAGGACATCAAACACGTTCACCTTTCCGTTCATCCACCGGATGGCCGGGTGACGCTGGTCGCTCCGAAGGCAACGCGTCTCGAAGTGGCCCGTGCGTATGCGATCTCCAAGCTCGGCTGGATTCGGAGCCAGCAGGAGAAGCTGATCAGGCAGGCGAGAGAGAGTCCCCGCCAATTCGTCGAGCGGGAAAGCCACTACCTTTGGGGGCGGCGTCATTTGATGACGATCAAGTATCGCAACGCCAAGCCATCCGTTTCTCTCGATCATAAACGCGTCACCCTTACCGTCCGACCCGGCAGTGACGCGACCAAGCGGGCCGAGGTCATGCACGCCTGGCATAAGTCCCTCCTGCATGAAGTCGTGCCTGCTCTCATCAAGAAATGGGAGCCAAAGCTCAAGGTGAAGGTAACCGGCTATTTCCTCCAACGGATGAAAACGAAGTGGGGCGGCTGCAACTATCGGGAAGGACACATCCGGCTCAACACCGAACTCGTGAAGAAGCCGAAGGACCTCCTCGAATACGTGATCGTCCATGAAATGGCTCATCTCCTGGAGCCGACTCACAGCGATCGATTCGTCTCACTCCTCAATGAGCACTATCGGTCCTGGCGTGAAACTCGAGCGGAGCTCAACGAACTGCCCCTTGCCGCAGAGGCGTGGAGGTCCTGACCGCAAAAATGGATCCCTGTCAATGCAACCTCAAATGGATTCAAATTTCGGAAATGGCGGGGTCATCGCAAGTCCATGCAACTCCGTGGGCATCACGAGAAAGACACCGCTGGATAAACGTGGAAAGTGCAGCCGCCGCGACTCGAACGCGGAACCTTCTGATCCGTAGTCAGTAAATTTACTCTGTTGTCGCAATTCTCGGATAGTTCTCGGATAATTTCATCATCATGAGAATTCCGAAATTACCTTCGGGAGTTTCCATCTTCCAAGACCGTTCCGGCAATACGGAATATTGGGTTTTGCGACTGGGAAAGCGATGGACCGGTGGTCAAGTCGTCCGTAGGACATTTCCCACGGCTGGCGAGGCAAAAAAAGCATGGGAGCAGGAAGTCTCGAAACGTAACGCGCTGGGCACGGGCGGCTATGAGCTTTCTCCAGCCCAGCTCGGCGAAGCGATTTCTTGTTTCCACCAACTGGAAGGGACCAGGGCTTTCGCTTTCCGAGGCCGTGAAGTTGAGTTTGAAGAACTATCGACCCAAGACGGCGTCCGTTCCCTTGGCGGAGGCCATTCAGGGCTTCCTATCCGCGCAACGGGATCGCGGCGTAGCGCAGAAAACCCTCATCGGCCATCTGCGAACGACGATAAAAACATCATCGCGATGGCCGCATGATTGCGCCTATTGCCGTCCGATAGATCCCCTGCTTGACTTTGTAGTATAATACTGTGTATGTTGTTTATCGAATTTCCCGCCTTCACCAAAGCCATCACCAAATTACCTGATGACGACTATGCCGCTTTTCAGCGCGAACTCCTTGCCAAGCCCGAGCAGGGCGACCTCATTCGAGGTGCTGGTGGATTTCGCAAGGCCGTATGGCCTTCCCGAGCGCGGGGATCGGCAAGAGTGGAGGAGCCCGCGTCATTTACCTCTATCTCGCCGATCTCGAAATAATCGTTCTCGTAATCCTATATGCAAAAGCCAAAAAGTCCGACCTCACCCGCGAGGCAGAAAACGAACTCCGCATTCTCTCGGCAGAAATCCGCCGTGCTCTCGGTTCTCGCAAGCCTTGAACCCCTGGACGGGGAAGGCATCGTTGCCGCCGCCCACGAGGGGCTTCGTGCATTGCGGTCGAAGAAAACTCTGCGGACTTTTCGCGTGGAGGCGCCCGGCCAGTTGAAGCCCGAGCAAATCGCCCGCATTCGCTCATCGTTGAACGCCAGCCAGGCGGTTTTTGCCTCGTATCTTGGCGTCAGTAAAGCTGCCGTAATTGCTTGGGAATACGGCCAGCGAAAGCCTTCGGGGGCCGCACGGAAACTTCTGTCGATTGCCAAAAAAAATCCACAAATCCTCGTGGAAATCTAACTTTCGCCAGATGGGCGGCTATATTTCTGTTGATGAGCCCAGTCGCCGCCCTATCGAGATGTATCCCCTGGCAATTAAGGAATTAACGATCCGTGGGATCGGATATTTTGATTTAAATTTAGCCAAGACTGATAGAGCTCGACTATCATAGGGCGGTTTGAATAACTGCAACACATTGAGCATCAATATAGGGGCATGTTTTCTGCTCATTTTTCCGCATGGCCTATCAACCTGGTTTTTTTGATGAAAGTGATCGATTGGAAGCCTTGGCAAAGCTGGGAGATCCGCTCAAGGAATTAGACTCCCACATTAACTTTGAGATTTTCCGTGAAGAGTTGGGGAAATGGAAAATGGCGAGGGTCCCTGCCGAGCCGTTCGGTGGGATAGGCTCACCGGGGACGGTTCGTCCTACCTGGCCCAATCGCCGCGGTTATCTCGAAAGAGCCCCGGTCAGCCGGCGGCGGCGGTCGTCTCTGGCCGCGCATGCGCGGCGCAGGCGCAGCCGCCGGCGATGATGATGAGTCCGCTCAGGTAGATCCAGAAGAGGAGCAGCATCAAGCCGCCGATGGAGCCGTAGATGACGTTGTAATTGATGAAGCGGGGGAGGTAGTTGACCATCGCGATCTGCGAGAGCTGGAGGGAGATGGTCACCAGGATCGCGGGCATCCAGACATGCCGCAGCGGCGCTCGCCGGCGGGGCGCGAAGGTGTAGAGCATCGTGACCGTGTAGAGGAGCACGATACCGCCCACGAGATAGCGGCTGAGATCGAGGACCGCGAAAAGCGGCGTGAGGTGCAGCCCGGGAAGATGGGCGGTGACGAAATGCTCGAAGGCCGCGAGCGTCTTCGTCACGCCCTGCAGGATCGCGGGAAGGAGGATGCCCAGCGCGAAGCCGCTCGTGGTCACGCCGATCATCGCGAGGTTTTTCAACGGCATTTGCCACCAGGAAATCTCCTCCGTGTGCCACGCGCGATTCACCGCGCGCACCAGGGCCTGGAAAAATTTCAGGGACGACCACGCGAGGATCACCAGCGAGGCGATGCTCACGCCGCCGCGCACGCGCTGGAGTTCGTCGATCATCTGCCAGACCTTTTCCTGGCCTGGCGCGCCGGAAGGGATGAACTCCAGCACGGCGTGCTTGACCAGCGCCGGATCGAAAAACATCGAACTTACGGACAACAGCAGCGTGAGCAGCGGGATCAGCGCGAAGGTGGCGTAGTAGGCAAAGGATGCCGCCCGCTGCTCGGCGTCGATTTCGCCGAAGATGCGAAGGGTCGCCAGGAGGACCTTCCACGCGTGCGCCGCGGCCTGCTTCGCATTTATCATGCGCGGCATTTTCCGGCTGGGCACCCGCCCTGCAAGCAAAAGTCTGCGGGAAGTCGAAAGGGTCGAAAGCCGACGCGCCGAAACGTGAAAGCCGCTTCAACCTTTCGACGGCTTACCCGATCACGGCTTCGCCGGGGTGGCGGTCGGCGCAGGGGTGGCGGTCTTGTCCTTGCCGCCGCCGCAGCATCCGCCGCAGTCTCCCGCGAAGGTGTTGCCGATGGCCAGGGCTGTGATGGTCAATGCGATTGCGAGGAACTTGCTCATAGGATTGAAAGGTCGGCGATGCGCCCGCGCCGTCAAGCGACGGCATGCGCGGTCTCGATCCGCTCGACGAGGGCGGGAAGCTCGGCAAGGCCAAGGATGGTGTGGTCCGGCTGGACGTCGGCGGGTTCCTCGGAGCCGGCCACCTTGAGCCAGACGCTCGGGACGCCGGCGTTGCGGGCGCCGAGGATGTCGCGCTCGAGGCTGTTGCCGACCATCACCGCCTCGCCCGGAACGGCGCGGAGTTCGCCCAGAAGCCGGTGAAAGATCGCGGGTTCCGGTTTGCCAATATCGTGCTCGCCGGATACGGCGACGGCGTCGAAGAAGGACTCGAGGCCGGAGTTCGAGAGCTTCTCGCGCTGGAGGTCGGGCGCTCCGTTTGTGAGCAGGCCGATGCGGTGCTTTTTCGCGAGGCGCGTGAGCACCTCGCGAGCGTCGGGCATCAGGCGCTGAAGCCTGCGGCGCTGGGCGGCGAAGGTCGCGGCGAGTTCGGAGGCGGCTTCCTCCCCGCCCTCGAGTTCCTGGCTGCGGAGGGTGGCGTCGAAGACCTGCTGGCGATAGGCGTCCGCCCATTCGCGCAGCGCGGTGAGGTCGGCGGAGTCGCCTGCGAATTTGCCCCAGAGGCACTCGAAGGCGCTGATCCCAATGCGCCGGCAGTAGGGATACACGGGGCTCTGCGCGTGCAGCCGCTTCGCATGCTCCCGGGCATCGCGCAGGAATGCGTCGCGGTTCGTGCCGAGCGTCGTGAAGGCGTGCTTGGCCGTGGCGTCGAGCGCTGCGGCGGAGACGGCCTCATCCACGATGAGCGTGTCGTCGAGATCGAAGAGGATGGCGCGAAACGGCACGGTGCTTGTGAACCAAAGCGCGGGGCGCATTTCGAGGCAAAAAGCGCGGCGATTTGCGAATTGCGCGACGCGACGGGACGGCGCACTGTTCCGGTATGACCGCTCTCGCCATCCTCATCGCGCTGGTCGTCCTCGCCGCGCTCGCCGGGCTTTTCTTCATCGGCCAATACAACGGGCTCGTGATGCTGCGCAATCGCTTCAAGAACGCGTTCGCGCAAATCGACGTGCAGCTCAAGCGCCGTTACGACCTCATCCCGAACCTCGTCGAAACGGCCAAGGGCTATCTCAAGCACGAACGCGAGACGCTCGAGGCGGTCACCGCGGCGCGCAACATCGCGCAGAGCGCCGGGGCGAAGGCCGCGGCGAATCCCGGCGATCCCGAGGCGATGCGCTCTCTGGGCACCGCCGAGGCCGGCCTTACGGGCGCGCTTGGGCGGTTGATGGTCGTGGCGGAGGCGTATCCCGACCTCAAGGCGAATCAAAACATGATGGCGCTGCAGGAGGAGCTGACCTCGACCGAAAACAAGGTCGCCTTCGCGCGGCAGGCCTACAACGACTCGGTGATGGCCTACAACACGAAGCGCGAGGTCTTTCCGACGAACCTCGTCGCCGGCATGTTCAACTTCACGGCGGCGGAGCTTTTCGAGATCACGAACGCGCCCGAGCGCGAGGCGCCGAAGGTGAGTTTTTAGCAGGAGGCCCTGCCGGCGGATGCGGGCTCGTGGCCAGCGCGGGACGCAACACTTCGCCTTCTACGATTTGGGGATGCGGGCGGGAAGGACCGTGAGACCGGCCTTCCGGGCAACGGCGCGCTGACGTTCGTCAAATGATGCAAAATCCCGGCTGCCGATTTCCACGGCTGCCGCGACATGGAGCACGTCCAGGCTGCGGGACTTCGTTTGCGACGTGTATTTTCGGGAAAGCTCTTCCGCGCGGTGAAATACGGCGGCGAGGTCGTAGGCCGGCCTTTGAAACCTTCCGGCGGCGATATCCGTTTGAAAAATGCGAAGCGCCGATTTCAATTGCACCGCGGTCATTTCGCCCCGGCTGTGTTTCAGGCGAAGGGCATTGCGCATTTCCAGTTCCTGAATGTGCGTCAATGGCAATGGCGCGGACGTGCCGAGAATCAGCGCGATGGCCTCGGGTGATGTCGTCTCCTTGACGTAAATTTTGATCAGCAGCGCCGTGTCAAAGTAGGGGGCCATCAATACTCGCCCCGGCTTTCACTCACGATTTCCGATGCCGGTTTGCCGGGCGGCGGGCCGCCCGGGAACATTCGATCAAGCCGCGCCCCGAGGTCCGGCCACTCGATTTGTTTCGTCTTTCGGCGCGAGGGATTGAGAGTGGCAAAGGTCCGTCCGCGCCTGGTGATTCGGACGGCTTCGCCATCCTCGATCCACCTGGAAACGCGGCTGAAATTGTTTCGGAGATCTGCAACCGTGGCGGATTTCATGATGAGAGATAATCTATCACTGATGCGGAAGCGTCAAGGCGATGCAGCGCATTTTGGGCGGCGGGAACGCCCGAAGTTGGAAGCACGAGGATCGCTCTGTTTGAAAGCGGCCCGCCGCCCCGGCGGAATGCGGCTTGCGCCCGGGCGGGGTGCTTTGATTGTGTAACCGTTCCACCTTATGCGGCCTCCGCTCACACCCACGCTGGAAGAATTCACGCGCCTTGCCACCGATTACAACGTGGTCTCCGTGTGGTGCGAACTCGTGGCGGATGTCGAAACTCCCATCGCGGCGTATCGCAAGCTCGGCGGCGACGCGCCGAGCTTCCTGCTCGAGTCGGCGGAGCACAGCGATCACGTCGGTCGCTACTCGTTCCTCGGCGCGGGCGCGCGCTGGACGCTCTCCGCGCACGGCAGGCGGGTGACGTTTCGCGGACCCGGAGGGGAGCGCATCTTCGAGGCGGAGGAGGATCCGCTGCGGGAGCTGGAGAAATTGATGGCCGCCTACCGCGTGGCCCCGCAGGAAGGCGCGCCCCTGTTTCGCGGAGGCGCGGTCGGCTACCTTGCATATGACGCGGTGCGGTGGTTCGAGCCGGTGATCGGGCCTCCGCCGAAGGATGAGCTGGGGGCGCCGGATTTATTTTTCATGCTCACGGACGTGGTCGTTGCATTCGATCATCGGCGCCGGCGGATGAAGGTGCTCGCAAATGCGCTGCTCGACGGGACGGACCCGCGCAGCGCCTACGAGGACGCCGCCCGGCGGGTCGAGGCGATCATCGGGCGGCTGGGAGC
Source organism: Terrimicrobiaceae bacterium (assembly GCA_028713285.1). GTDB lineage: Bacteria > Verrucomicrobiota > Verrucomicrobiia > Chthoniobacterales > JAATET01 > JAATET01. The sequence goes on along the minus strand of JAQTOP010000058.1, from coordinate 2,315 downwards.
GCCTGCGGAGTTCGCGCCGATTCCGACGGAGGTTTCCGCCCCGGTGGAAGCGATGGCCTGCAACACGACGCGGGAGCAGTTTCACGCGATGGTCGAGACCGCGAAAGAATACATCCGCGCAGGCGACATTTTCCAGATGGTGCCCTCGCAGCGCTTTGAGACGCCGTTCGGCGGCGATCCCGTCGATCTTTATCGCGCGCTCCGGTTTGTCAATCCGTCGCCCTACATGTTTTGCCTGCGCGTGAATGATTCCTTCGCGCTCGTTGGGAGCTCGCCGGAGGTCCATGTGCGCGTGACCGACGGGCTGGTCGAGATCCGCCCCATCGCGGGAACGCGGCGGCGCGGAGAGACCGCTGCCGAGGATGCGGAACTCGAGCGGGACCTGCTCGCCGATCCGAAGGAGCGCGCCGAGCACCTGATGCTCGTCGATCTCGCGCGGAACGACGTGGGCCGCATCGCGGAGTTCGCCTCGGTCGAGGTGAGCGAATTCATGACCGTCGAGCGCTACAGCCATGTGATGCATATCGTGACGCACGTCTCCGGCCGGCTGAAGGCGGACCGCTCGGCATTCGACGTGATGCGGGCGACGTTCCCCGCGGGCACGGTGTCCGGTTCGCCCAAGGTGCGCGCGATGCAGATCATCAACGATCTCGAGCGGAGCAAGCGCTGTATTTATGCGGGTGCGGTGGGGTATTTCGGATTCGACGGCAATCTCGACTCGTGCATCGCGCTGCGGACGATCGTGCTGAAGAACGGCACGGCCTACGTGCAGGCGGGAGGCGGCGTGGTGGCGGATTCCATCCCTGAGGCCGAGTATCAGGAGAGCGTGAACAAAGCGATGGCGGCGAGCCGGGCCATCGCGATGGCAAGGAATTTTGGATTTTAGATTTTGGATTGGCATGAATGAAGGCGAGCTTACGGTCGCGTCCATCAAGACACTCCGCGGACAGGAAAAAATCCTAAATCGAAAGTCTAAAATCCAAAATCGAAATGCTTCTCGTCATCGATAACTACGATTCCTTTACCTACAACCTCGTGCAGTATTTCGGCGAGCTGGGGGCGGAACCGCTCGTGCGGCGCAACGACGAGGTCACGCTCGAAGAAGTCGCGTGCCTGGGGCCGGAGCGCATCTGCATCTCGCCGGGGCCCTGCACGCCGAAGGAGGCGGGGATCAGCCGTGACGTGCTGCGGGAATTCGGCGGGAAGATGCCGATCCTCGGCGTCTGCCTCGGCCACCAGTGCATCGGCGATGTCTATGGCGGCGAGGTCGTTCGCGCCGGGCGGCTGATGCACGGAAAGACCTCGCCGATCCTGCACGAGGGGACGGATGTATTTGCCGGCCTCCCGAGTCCGTTCGAGGCGACGCGCTACCACTCGCTGCTCGTCCGGCGCGAGTCGCTGCCCGATTGCCTCGCGATCACGGCATGGACCGCGGAGGGCGAGATCATGGGCCTCGCGCACCGGGAGCTGCCCGTCTTCGGCGTGCAATTCCACCCGGAGTCGATCCTCACCGCCGAGGGCAAGCGGCTCCTGGCGAATTTCCTCGCGCTGTAACGAGCGGGTTCAGGCCAGCGCCGGAAGCGATGCCTGGAAGATTTCGGCCACGGCGGCCGCGACCTCGCGAACGGTCACGGCCTCGCCGCGCTCGCGTTCAATGGAAGTCATTTCGACGCCCGCAATGCCGCAGGGAATGATGCTCGCGAAGCCTTCGAGCGGGCCGCAGACGTTCAATGCGAAGCCGTGCATCGAGACCCAGTGCCTCACGCCGACGCCGATGGACGCGATCTTGCGCTCCGCGACCCACACGCCGGTGAGGCCGTCACGGCGCCCGCCATCGAGCGACCACCGGGCGAGGGCGTTAATCAGGACCTGTTCCAAAAATCGCAGGTAGCGGGCGAGATCGGAGCCGTGGTGATGGAGATCGAGCACCGCGTAGCCGACGAGCTGGCCGGGGCCGTGCCAGGTGGCCTGTCCGCCTCGATTGATCTCGTAAAGCGGAGCGGGCAGGCGGTCGCGGGGCGGGAGGCTCGATTGATCGCGCGTGCGGCCAATGGTAAAAACCGGGTCGTGCTCGAGCAGGAACAGGCGGCCCGGCGAGGCGGCCGCACGCACGGCGGCGACTTCGGCCTCCTGACGGGCGAGCGCGTCGGCGAACCCGATCCGGCCCAGCCACTCGACGGGCAGCGGCTCAGATGGATTCATGCGGTTGCGAGCGCCGCGCGGCGGTGTGCGCGGTTTGCAGGTGGGTGAGGCCGATGGCCAGCGCGTCGGCGGCATCGGCGGGGGGCGTTTCCGTGAGCTGGAGCAGTGCGCGC
>JAQTOP010000137.1 GCA_028713285.1 Terrimicrobiaceae bacterium | reverse complement strand
CCCGTTCGCGGATTTGCAGCGCGCGCAGGTGGAGATCTTCGGCGCGCACCAGGTCGCCGTGGTCGGTGTAGGCGACCCCGAGATTGTTCGCGATGAGCGCGACCTCGGGATTGTCCGCGCCATGCACGGCGACCGCCTCGATGAGCGCGCGCTGGTAGGCTCGTTCGGCCGCCGGGAAGTCACCCGCCGCGCGATGCAACCCTCCGAGATTGTTGAGCAGCGTCGGCAGCTCCGAATGTTCGTGGACTTCGTCGTGCGCCGCGACCGCCATCGTGTAATAGCGCAGCGCCGCATCGGAGTCCCCACGGCTGTCACCGAGCACCGCCAGCTTGGTCGCCAGCCGGGCGCGCTGCGCCGGCGCGGTACCGGCCACCGCGAGCGCCTCCTCGAAGCAGCGCCGCGCGTCTCCCTGCGAACCGGTCACCTCCTGAATGTCGCCCGCGATCTCGAGCGCGTCGCGCAACCGCTCGGGCCGCTGTTGAAAAACCTGCTTGGCCGTGTCCTCGAATTGCCGCGCAGCCTCGGAGCGCTCGGCGGCGGACTCCTTCGCCCGTCGCGCCTCGAGCTCCTCGCAGAGCAGAGCCCACAGGCTGGCCGTATTTTGCATACCCGTAATGGAACATAACGAATTGCCGCGTGCCCGCACGCGTTTTCTCCAGTGGCCCATGCGAAACATTGACGCCACGAAAACGCACCCTTACGAATGGCGCACGATGAGGCTGTTCTTCCTGACCGCGCTTTCGACGGCATTCGCTTGCGCCGCCCCCTCCCGCGCCGCAAATCTTGCTGCGTATCCGTTCAACAACACGCTCGCCCCGACGACGGTCCAGGACGTCACCGCGACCGGCTTCGGCGCGGCGGGCTCCCGGGCGGTGGTCGGTTCCGGATCGAATGACAACGGCAGCTACGGATTCATCCTCATCACCCAGTCCTCAACTAGCATCAGCGACTCGGTGGGAAACAAGCAATATGCGCAGTTCACCGTCAGTCCGCCCGAGGGCAACGGAATGCAAATCGAGCAGATTCAATGCATTGCCTCCCGCGGCGGCGATTCGTCGCCCCGCGGCATCGCCCTCCGGTGGAGCGTGGACAACTATCAGTCGAATCTCGGCAGCGCGGATGTCACAAGCACCTGGCCGAAAACGCGCACCTATACCTTCAACGTGAACTCCTTCGCGGGCGCCTCGGTGACGTTTCGCATTTACGCCTTTGCCCACGAAATCTCCCAGGCCGAGCCGTCGATCCGCTTCAGCAAACTCGTCGTCACGGGCTTCCCGATCTTTTACGCGGCAGCGGTCCTTCCGCAGGCAACCCGCAGCACGACCGCGAAAGATCGCTACGTCATCAAGGGCACTGCCCATGATCCCTCCGGCGTCTCCCGTGTCGAAGTCGCCAAGCGCAGCGCCCATGCCGCTTACACCGGCGCAAGCGGCACGACGACGTGGAAGTTCGTGGCGACCCCGCTCAAGACGGGCAACAACATCTTCTACGTGCGATCCATCGACGCCAGCGGCGCTCCCTCCGCGCCGGTGAAAGTGACCATCCGCCGAACCCGGGCCGCTCCGTAGAAACAGGCTCACCCTTCATCGCGGGAAAAGGCCGCGACCCGGCTCCTGCCCAGGCTGGGAAGCCGCGCTAGACGTTGCGGCCGAGATTGTTCAAGTCCTCGAACGAGGCGATCAGCCGCTTCGTAAAGCTGGCCTCCGCCGCGCCCAGCCAGTTGCGCGGGTCGTAATATTTCTTGTTCGGCGCGTCGGGGCCGCCCGGATTTCCGATCTGGCCCTGCAGGTAGGCGTGATTCTTTTCGTCGTAGGCCCGGATGCCGTCCCAATAGGCCCACTGCAAATCGGTATCGAGATTCATCTTGATCGCGCCGTAGCCGAGCGCCTCGCGAATCTCCTCGCGCGTGCTGCCCGAGCCGCCGTGGAAGACGAAATTCACCGGCTTCGGACCCGTGCCGAATTTCTTCGCAATGTAATCCTGCGATTGCTTGAGAATGGCCGGCTTGAGCTTGACATTGCCGGGCTTGTAAACGCCGTGGACGTTGCCGAAGGCCGCGGCGACCGTGAAGTTCGGGCTCACCGCGCCCAGCTTCTCGTAGGCGTAGGCGACTTCCTCGGGCTGCGTGTAGAGCTTCGACTCTTCGACCCCGGAATTATCGACGCCGTCCTCCTCGCCGCCCGTGACGCCGAGCTCGATCTCGAGGGTCATGCCCATCTTGCTCATCCGCTCGAGGTAGCGGCAACAGGTCTCGATGTTCTCCTCGATGGGCTCCTCGGAGAGGTCGAGCATGTGCGAGCTGTAGAGCGGTCGGCCGGTCTTCGCGAATTGCTCCTCGCTCGCGGTCAGCATGCCATCGACCCACGGCAGGAGCTTCTTGGCGCAATGGTCGGTATTCAGGATCACGGGCACGCCATAGGCCCGCGCGGCGGCATCGACGTAATGCGCCCCGGCGATCCCGCCAAGCACGGCACCAAGCTGGTTGTCGCCCTTCACGGTCTTCCCGATAAAGAACTGCGCGCCCCCGTTGGAGAACTGCACCATCATGGGCGAGTTCACTTCGCGCCCGGCCGCGAGCGCGGCATTCACCGAGCTGGTGCCGATGCAATTGACCGCCGGCAGCGCGAATTCATGCGCCTTCGCGTAGTCGAAAAGTTCCTTCACCTCGTCCCCGAAGAGCACGCCCGCGCGAAATTGTTTATCAGCCATGATTCAATCTGGCGTGATACACGCCGCAGTGTCCTTGCGCAGCATCAATCATACCGGGCGCGACGATTCCGCGTTGAATCCGCAGGCGGGCGGGCGATACGCTTGACCTTCCTATGGGACGTCAGTGGTTGCACGCGAAGCGCGAAGTCGCCGGGCTCAAAAAGGGCCAGGCCGTCGGCAAAATGGTGAAGGAAATCATGGTCGCCGCCAGGCAGGGCGGCCCCGACCCGGAGGGCAACGCGCGCCTGTTCGCCGCCGTGGACAAGGCGCGGCGCCAGAGCGTGAGCCGCGACGTGATCGAACGCGCGATCAAAAAAGCCGCCGGCATCGGCGACGAGAAGCTCGTGCTCGAGCATATCGTCTTCGAGGGCTACGCGCCGCACAAGGTGCCCGTGATCGTCGAAGTCCTCACCGACAACAACAATCGCACCGCGCCCGAGATCCGCACGCTGTTCAAGCGCGGCCAGCTCGGCGCGCCGGCCAGCAACAAATTTCTCTTCGATCACGTGGGCCTCGTCGAGGCGCACCGCGCCGACGCCGCCGATCTCGAAGAGGCCGCCATCGAGGCGGGCGCCAACGAAGTCGAGCCGCTCAGCCACGAGCAGAATGACGACATCCCCGCCGGCGCGACCGGCGCGCGCTTCATCGCCGAACGCACGGAAACCGCCGCCGTCTCGAAGTGGCTCTCGGCAAACGGATGGACGGTGGTGACGAGCGAACTCGGCTACGTCGCGAAACAATTCCCGCCGCTCACCGACGAGCACGCAGCCGAAGTCGGCGAATTTCTCCACGCCCTCGACGAACACGACGACGTCCACCGCGTCTGGGCCGCGGTGAAATAGATTCCCGTCCGCCGTCAGCCCAGAATTTTTTCCGCCTCGCGCAGAGCCTCGTCGAGCTTCCCGACGTCCCTGCCGCCGCCGCGCGCCGCATCGGGACGCCCGCCGCCCTTGCCTCCAACAATCGGCGCGATGGCCTGAATGATTTTTCCCGCCTGGATCGCAGCCACATGCGCGGGCGCCACCGTCGCGACGAGCGAGACCGTGCCTTCGGACGCCCCCGCCAGCACGACGACTCCGTCGAAGCGGCCCTTGAGCGCATCCGCGACCGCCTGCAATTCATCGCCGGAGACTTCGCCGAGATTCTCGATAATGGCCGGTGCGCGAAATCCCGCGCTGCGCACGCGGGCAAGAAGTTCCGTCGCGGTCACGGCGGCCTGCCGTTTGCGAAGCGCCTCGATCTGCTTCTCGGTCGCCCGTTGCTGGGCGAGCGTCGCGTCGAGTTTCTTTTCGAGATCCGCGATCGGCGCGTTGAGTCTCGCGGCCAGCGCGACGAGGCGCGCGGAGTCGGCGGCGGCGTGCGCGTAGGATTCCATCCCCGCCACGGCCTCGATGCGGCGGACGCCGGCGGCGATGGCGGCTTCGCTCACGATGCGGAAAAGGCCGATCTCCCCGGTCGCGCGCACATGGGTGCCCGCGCAAAGCTCCATGCTGTAGCCGTCGAGCGCGGCGGACGCGCCTCCGATCTGCACGACGCGCACGGTGTCGCCGTATTTGTCGCCGAAGAATTGCATGATGTCCTTGCGGCCCTTCACGTCGGCGTATGGCGTCTCGATCCACGAAACGCCCGCATTCTCGACGACGCGCTCGTTCACCAGCCGCTCCACATCGCGCACCTGCTGCGGCGTGAGAGCGGCGCTATTGAAGTCAAACGTGAGCTTGTCCGGTCCGACGAATGACCCTTTCTGCACCACCTCCCTGCTGACGACTTCGTGCAGCGCCCAGTGCAGCAGATGCGTCACGCTGTGGTGGCGCTGGATCGCGGCGCGGCGGGCGGCATCGACCTGCACGGTCACGTGCTGGCCCACGGCGGGCGCGTCGCCGCCCTCGATGAAGTGGAGCCAGGTGCCGCCGGATTTCTGCGTGTTCGCGACGCGCCAAAGCTGACCGCTGCCGGTGAGTTCGCCGGTGTCGCCGACCTGGCCGCCCATCTCGGCGTAGCAAACGGTGTTGTTGAGCACGACGACCGTTTTGTCCTTCACCTGAACGGCCTCGATCACGTCCGCGCCGGTATGCGCATGATCGTATCCGAGAAAGACCGTCGGCGCTTTCGTCTCGATCTGCGAAAGCTCGATGACCTGCTTCTTCTGCGCGGCGCGAGCCCGGGCGCGCTGCTCGTCCATGAGC
>JAQTOP010000057.1 GCA_028713285.1 Terrimicrobiaceae bacterium | reverse complement strand
ACGGGCTTCTGCGTGCGGGCGCACTCGATGAGCAATTGGAAGTTCTGCGCGTTGCGCGCGCCGATTTGCAGGATGTCGGCCGTTTCGGCGACGTGCTCGACGTCGCGTTCGCTCAGGACCTCGGTGATGATCCGGAGTCCGGTGCGATCGCGGGCCTCGCGCAGCAGCCGCAGGCCTTCGCGGCCCAGGCCCTGGAATTCGTAGGGCGAGGTGCGCGGTTTGTAGGCGCCTCCGCGCAGCACGGTGGCGCCGGCGGCTTTCACGGCATCCGCCGTGGCGAAGAGTTGATCCGCGCTCTCGACGGAGCAGGGGCCGGCCATGAGGGTGAAGCCCGCTCCGCCGACCGGCACGCCGGCGACATCGATCACGGTGTCCGAGGGGTGCGACTCGCGGCTCGCGAGTTTGTAGCGCTTCTGCACGCGCAGCACGCTCTCGACCTGCGGTAGGGCGGTGAGCGATTCGAGCGTCTGGTGCGTGCGTTCGTCGCCGATGGCCGCCACGACGGTCTGCGCGACGCCAAAGATGGGCGACGGCTCGTAGCCGAGCGTCCTTACCTCGGCGATGACTTCGTCGATTTGTTCACGGGAGGCGCCGGGGCGGAGAACGATGATCATGGTGAGATCCCTCGAGGATGGCGCTTTCCCGCACCGAAAAAAAGGATAACCGCGGCGGTTGCCTTGGCATCCCATCGCGACGAAAATCCGCAGCAAGTATGCGAGAAAAGGAAGTCGATGCGCGAATCAAGAGTCTGGCCGCCGAGGTTTCCGCGGGCCGCCAGGCCGAGCTGGTGGAGGAGTTGATCGAGACCGCGCTGCGGCTCGGCCGCGACAAGGCGACGATTGCCGACATGAAGCTGTTCAACCGGGCCATGCGCGAGATGCGCTTCGCAGCAAGCGTCTTCACGAAGTTTCAGGGCCGGCGGAAGGTGGCCATTTTCGGCTCGGCGCGCACCCGCTCGGACGCCGGCGAATTCATCCAGGCCCGCGAGTTTGCGCGGCGCATCGTGCGCGAGGGCTTCATGGTGATCACCGGCGGCGGCGACGGCATCATGGGCGCAGCGCAGCAGGGCGCCGGCGCGGAAAACAGCTTCGGCCTGAACATCCGGCTGCCGTTCGAGCAGCGGGCGAATGAGACGATCTACGGCGACAGGAAGCTCATCAACTTCAACTATTTTTTCACCCGAAAATTGAACTTCATGAAGGAGACGCACGCCTTCGTGCTCTGCCCGGGCGGCTTCGGCACGCAGGACGAGGGGTTCGAGGCGCTCACGCTCATGCAGACGGGGAAGTCGCAGATCGTGCCGCTTGTCCTGCTCGACAGGCCGAACGGTCACTACTGGGAGACGTGGCGGCGCTTCATTCACAACGACCTGCTCGGCGCGGGCCTTGTGTCCCAAAGCGACTTTCACCTTTTCCGCATCGCGCAGAGCGTCGATGAGGCCGTGGCCGAGGTGCTCAAGTTTTATCGCGTGTTCCACTCCTACCGCTGGGTGCGCGAACGGATGGTCATTCGCGTCAACCGCCATCTCACGGCCGCGGCGGTCGCGGCGCTCAACGACAAATTCGACGCGCTGCTGGCGGCGGACCGCATCGTGCAAACCGAGGCTCTGCCCGAAGAGCACGAGGATGCGGGGATCGCGGAACTGCCCCGCCTCGTGCTCACGCCGCACAAGCGCGATTTCGGAATGATCCGTCTGCTGCTCGACGGAATCAATGAATCCGAGACCGAGGGCGCGCGGGCGGCCGGCGCGGAAAACGCGCAGCAGGTCGGGCAGAGCGATGCGCCACCGGCAAGCGTGACGGAGGGGTTCTGAGCGGCCCGTTCAGCCGCCCCAGCGGCCGTTCACGGCGGGCAGAGCCCCGGGGACGATGAGCACGGAATAATCGGTCTTGCCGATGGCGCCGATCATCTTTTTGCCCGTCGCGCGCTTCCAGTAGGCGCTCATGGTCTCGCCGGTGTGGCAGCCCCAGCTCTTCACGAGCGCGTCGCGCGTGAACAGGCCGCGATGGATTTGCTTGAGATCGTCCTGGTGGAGCCACGCCTTCGAGCCGCTGTCGATCTCGTTGCTGTAGTCGAACATAAAGCAGCGGCTGTTCGAGTGCCCGAAGAATTCGAAGTCGGCAATTTTGATCTGATCGCGAGGCAGGCCTGCGTTGAGGTAGTTGATCACGTCGCCGCCGCCGTTGATCCAGACGAGGCGGAGGCCGTATTTGTCCCGGACGGAGGCGATGTTCGCGAGGACATCGGTCTGGTCCTGCTGCTGCATGTGCTGCGCCCGCCGCACGTAGCCGGGCCGGTAAACGAGCCAGGTGATGCGCGCGGTCGGGCCGTATTGCTTGCGGAGCTGCTCGATGCGAACGCGGGAGGCGCGCACGAAATTGCCCCAGAAGCGGTCGTGCGGCGCGGCCTTGAATTTCTCCCACTCGATGAGCGAGGGGCCGCCGGTGAGGATGATGTATTCGCGGTCGGCCTGGGCGCGCAGCGCGGGAGCGGCGAAAACGGCGAGCAGGAGCGCGAGAACGAAGGAGCGGTTCACCCGGGTAAAGTCTCGCGTCCGCGCCGGCATTCAAGCCGAAACGTCGGCCAGCCAGGCGCGCGCGTCCGCGGGGCGGTCGGTTGTGATGCCGTCCAGTCCGAGCCGGGCGCAGCGAAGGACCGAGCGGCGGGAGTTGACTGTGTAGGTGAAAACGGTGCGTCCATCCGCGCGCAACGGCTCGATCAGGCGGGCATCGAGCCGGCGCTCGTGGCGCAGATCGACTCCGTCCACGCCCAGCTCGCGCACGCGGCGGGCGAGCCATTTCCCCCGGTTGCGCGCGATGAAGCCGTAGTTGCCGAACAGCCACAGGGCGCGGCAGGCCGGGAGTTGACGCTTCGCCTCGGCGATCACGTTTGCGTCGAAGGCTATGAGCGTGATGCGGTCCTGCGGTGCGCCGGCGAGCAGGGCGGGGAATCCCGCTCCGAGCGCCTCCTTCAGCTCGAGCACGAGCCGCCTGCCGGGCGGAAGGGTGGCGACCACGTCGGCGAGGGTGGGGACGCGTTCGTTTCGCCAGCGCGGGTCCTTCCACGAGCCGGCGTCGAACTTTTGCAATTCCGACAGCGAAAGGTCGCGAATGCGGCGCGGGTCCCGGAAAATGCGGCGGCCATCCGCGTCGTGAAAGGCGGCAATCCGGCCGTCGGCGGTGAGGCGCAGGTCGGTCTCGGTGGCGTCCGCGCCCTGTTCCCATGCAAGGCGGAAGGCGGCGGGCGTATTTTCCGGGGCGTCGCGCGACGCGCCGCGGTGGGCGATGATGAGCGGGCGCTCCACGCTATTCGAAGCCGAACAGCTTGCGCTCCTTGATGAGCGTGGCGACCTCGGCGGGCACCATCTTTTCCCAGCCCGCATCGCGTTCCCGGATCTTTGCCAGCACCTGGGCGGAGGTGATGCCAAGGTATTCGCGGTGGTAGTTTTCCATCGGGCGGATGAATTTGTTATCGAGCAGGTGGCGGTAGAGGTGCGTGAGATTGGGAGCGACCTGGTAATCGTCGGCGCTGGTGAGCGTGCCGTCGGATGCAAGGAAGGGATAGACGTAGAGCTTCACGCCGGTTTTGAAGAGGCGCCCAAGACCCTCGAGAATGCCGCCTTCGAGCCCCTCGTAGTATTTTTCCTCGAAAATTTCCTGGAGGCTGGGGAGGCCGAGCGGCAGGCCGATCATGCGGTCGGTATAGCGCGTGAGGTAATTGATGAGGCGGTAATACTCGCCGTAGTTCGAGATGAGGACGGTGCGGCCGAGGGCGGAGAGCATGTCCACCCGGTCCAGAAAATCGAGCAGGTCGAGTTCGCCGCTGCGCAGGAGATTCTGCATGGTGATTTCCATGAGCAGCTCGGGCGCGCCCTCACCGAGGTGCTCCTCGGCGAGGAACATCGTGCGGGCGCAATCGAGCATGTCGTTCGTCACGAGCGTGACGGGGCGGAAGCTGCCGCGCTCGATCAGCAGGGGTTTTTTGTAGAAGGCGTCAGCGGCATTGATCACCTCGCCGTCCGCGCGAAAGAGCGCGGCCTTCGTGAGCCCCTGCGTGACGAGCTGGAGGGCCATGATCCGGTTGTCCACCTTGTCGAATGCCGGGCCGGAGAAGCGGATCATATCGACCTCGATGCGCTCGGAGGTGAGGTCGTCGAGCAGCGAGCCGATGAGCGCGTCGGGGCGGTTTGCGAGGTAGAAGGCGCCGTAAATCAGGTTCGCGCCGATGATGCCGAGCGCCTCCTGCTGGGCGAGGTTCTCGGCATCGAGCATGCGCACGTGCATAATGATCTCATTGACCGGCCCCCGAGGCTCGATCTGGAAACGGATGCCGAGCCAGCCGTGGGATTCGTCGTGCTTGCGGAAGCTCCGCGCGGCGACCGTGTCGGCAAAGGCAAAGAACCGCCGCTGCTCCCCGATCTTGGCATCGAGCCGCTCGAGCAGCAGGTCGAACTCGTGGCTGAGCATCGTATCGAGGCGCTTGCGGCTCACGTAGCGGCCGCTCGCGCCGTAGATCGCGTCGCTGAACGTCATGTCGTAGGCCGAGATCGTTTTTGCAATCGTCCCCGATGCGCCGCCCACGTGGAAAAACCGGCGGGCGACCTCCTGGCCGGCTCCGATTTCCGCGAACGTGCCGTAGATGCGCCCGTCCATGTTGATTTGAAACGCCTTCTTGTTGACTTGCAGGTCGAAGTTCCGGTCCATCCCGCGGCGGAGGCTAGCGGGAACTTTTCCCCGAGTCACGAGCTTGGTGACGGATGCCCGGCGGCCCGCCGAGTAGGGAGGGAGCTCGTCAGCCCGATCAAAAAACCGGCATCGATTCGCATTGAGCCTCTCCCAATGCGATGCCGGAAGCCGCTCGAACAGGCCCGCGAAATTGTTCTATTTGACAAAAAAGACGACTGGTCTAATCTGACCGCCGATGAAGGAAGGCACCACCAGGGAACGCATTCTGGACGCGGCCGAGGCGATCATGCTCCAGGAGAGCTTTCACTCGGTCGGGTTGAACAGAATTCTCGCGGCCGTCAAGGTGCCGAAGGGGTCTTTCTACCACTATTTCGAATCCAAGGAACAGTTCGGGGTCGAGATGCTGAAGCACTATGTGGCGAATGCCACCGCCTACAAGACACGAATCCTTCTCTCGACCTCGCCTGAGGAAGATCCGCTTCAACGCCTGCTCACATTTTTCGAGACCGGCGTCGCGAAGTGCCAGGAATTGCAGGGAAGATGCCCGTGCCTTCTGGTCAAGCTGACCTCCGAAGTCGCGGATTTCAGCGAGCCGATGCGGAAAGTGCTGGCCGATGCCAATCGGAACGTGATCGGCATCTTCGAGAGACTGTTACGCGAGGGAATCGCCAAGAAAGGGATATCCGATCGCGTGGATCCCGCGATCATGGCTGCGGTGATTCAGGATCTCTGGAGCGGGGCGCTGCAGCGGGCGGCGACGCAGCGCGACACCACGCCGTTGCGCCAGGCGATCAATTTCCTCAGAGTCGAGTTGGCGCCTGCGTAAGCGAATCAGTCGATGGCCATCCTTGCAACCGTTTAATAGACGACCAGTCTATTCATCACCTAAGAAACCAAAAACCAGAAAGAAACTCATCCATGAGCCACACCGCACGCCTGTCTGCCGAAAACCAGCCAGCGAAAGAAAACGGACCAACCCACCGAATCCTGAGAATCGACGCGAGCTCCCGGGTGACGGGATCGCACTCGCGAACCCTCGCGGATTACTTCGAGCAACAATGGCTGCGGAAGCGGCGGGACGCCGAGATTCGTCGCCGGGATCTCGCGTCCGATCCCATCCCGCATATCGCGCCGGAAACCATCGCCGGTTTCTATACTCCGCCGGAACAAATGACCGGGGAACTCCGCGCAGCGACTGCGGTCTCCGACACTCTGATCGACGAACTCCAGTCCGCGGACATCCTGCTGCTGAGCACGCCAATCTATAACTTTTCGGTTCCATCCGCCTTGAAAGCCTGGATCGATCAAGTCGTGCGCATCGGGAAAACCGTTGCTTACGATGGAAAAAACTTCACCGGCCTCGTTACCGGCAAGCGCGCCTTCGTCATTTGCGCCTACGGAGCCGCGGGTTATGCGGGAAAGGGACCGCTTACCCCGTTCGATCATCTGGCGCCTTACCTGAAACTGTTGCTCGGATTTATCGGTATCAGCGACACGCGAGTCATCACGGTCGAGGCGACCTCGGCGGATGCGGCGACGGTTTCGGAAAGCATCGGGACGGCGAACCGCGAGATCGAAGCCGCCGTCGCCGCGCTGCCCTGAGGCTCCTCCTGTCCGAATATCCATCAACCGCAAACCCAAATCATGAATACCACGACCAACGCTCCCGACCTCACCTGCCGTCCACCCCGCAGCCCGCGCGTCCGCCTTGGCGGCTACGTCATCCTTCCGCGCCTGCTCGATAAATGCCGCGCCGAACTCGCCGATACGAGTGGCGAATATCACTATAATTGCCCGCTGGATCGGCGCTTCTTCGACTTCACGGGCATAGACTCCGAAGCGCTGAAAGCGGAAGTGGCGAAAGGTCTCGGCGATGGCGCCCTGCTCGCATGGGTGCAGGCCAGCGCGCCCGTGAAACACGGCGAGTGGGAGATCGCCCAATGGAGCGCATTCCGCGAGGCCGCCGCGCCGGCGGACAATGAAAGCCGCGCAGATCTCAACGAACAGATCGCCGCAGCCGGAGGGGGCGGACGCGAAGACATCATCACCTGGTTCGACTACATCGAGTTGGACGACCATGTGACTTTCGGGGGAAAAGCCTGATTTTGCATCCGCACAAATCTGCGGCCTGTCCACACCATCCAAACATCCATTCCGAACATGAAGAGCAATGCAGTTCGCAAGAATATATTGGTTGTCCACGCTCATCCCGAACCGACTTCGGTGACGCGCCAACTCGTGCAGGTCACGTTTGAGACGCTTGAAGAACAAGGGCACGAGGTCGTTCAATCAGATCTTTACGGCATGCGCTGGAAAGCCGTCTTCGACGAGAAGGACTTCCCCAGTCGTGCCAATCCCGAGCGACTTTCCTTCGTCATGGAGTCGGCAACCGCCTATGCGACTGGCAGGCAGACGGAAGATGTCGCAGCAGAACAAGCCAAACTATCGAACGCTGATGCCATTATCGTGCAGTTCCCCCTTTGGTGGTTCGGCGTGCCGGCCATTCTGAAGGGTTGGATCGAGCGCGTTTACGCTTTTGGATTTGGCTATGGTTACAACGACGGAAGCAATCATCACCGCTATGGCGATGGTGCCCTGAAAGGCAAGAGAGCGCTGGTGTCGGTCTGCACGGGGGGGCACGGCAGATTACGGGCCGCGCGGCATCAACGGCCCGATCGATCAACTCCTTTTTCCCCTCACTCATGGGGCGCTGTTCTACCCGGGAATGGACGTGCTTCCGACTCACGTCGTGTATGGGGCGGCCCATTTTACAACCGCCGGGGAGGTCGAGGTGGCCAAAGCGTCCTGGCGTGGTCGCGTCGAGCGTCTCTTCGAGGATGCTCCCATCCCGTTCCGTCCGCAAAACGGTGGCGACTATCCGGATCGGCATACGCTCCGAGACGACGTCGCCCCAAGCCAAAGCGGACTGTTGGCGCATGTGGCCGGGGAGACAGGAGCGTAAACAGCAAGGCCTGAATTTGCCTTCCCATGAACCTGAACCTGTCAACAGCACGAAAACATCCATTCTGAATATGAAAAACAAGGTAGTTCTTATCACCGCCATGCTGAAGAACGGCGGCGGTTCCATCATCAATACCAGCAGCGTCGCCGGCAGCATCGGCCTGCCGGGAGCCTCGGTTTACATTGCCAGCAAGCACGCCGTCGAGGGACTCACCAAGGCCGCGGCGCTGGAGGTCGCCAAACAGGGCATCCGCATCAATGCCGTCGCTCCGGGCGGCGTCGTCACCGACATGCTGGATCGCTTCACGGGTGGAATCGGGAGCGATGTCGCGCAATATCTTACCTCCCTGCACCCGATCGGACGCCTGGGCCAGGCGCAGGAAATCGCCCAGCCCGTCCTCTGGCTCGCCAGCGAAGCCTCCAGTTTTGTCACCGGACAGATTGTGAAGGTGGATGGCGGCTGGACGGTCCAGTAAGCACTCCAACTCTTACATCACATCACACACCTAAAACACACGACATGATGAAAACACAGGCGCTTGGCAAAGACGGATTGCAGGTTTCGGCGCTGGGCCTTGGCTGCATGGGCATGAGCGCTTTCTACGGGAAACGCGACGACGCGGAGTCCATCGCCACCATACATCGCGCCCTGGATCTCAGCGTCACGCTGCTCGACACCGCAGACATGTATGGGCCGTGGACCAACGAGGAACTCGTGGGCAAGGCCATCAAAGGCCGCCGCGAACAGGTCCTCCTGGCGACGAAATTCGGGATCGTGCTCGACCCGAACGATCCGATGAAACGGGGCGTCTGCGGCACGCCCGCCTACGTGCGCAGCGCGTGCGACGCGAGCCTGCGCCGGCTGGGCGTGGAGGTGATCGACCTTTATTACCAGCACCGCGTTGACCCTCAGACGCCCATCGAGGAAACCGTCGGCGCGATGGCCGAACTCGTGCGCGCCGGCAAGGTGCGCCACATCGGCCTTTCCGAAGCCGGTCCGAAAACGCTCCGGCGCGCCCACGCGATTCATCCCATCGCCGCGCTCCAAACCGAATACTCGCTTTGGTCGCGCGATCCGGAGGACGAAATCCTCGGCGTCTGCCGTGAACTCGGCATCGGCTTTGTCGCCTACGCGCCGCTCGGACGCGGTTTTCTCACCGGCCAGATCAAACGCTTCGAAGACTTCGCGCCCGACGATTACCGCCGGCAGTCGCAGCGATTCCAGGGCGAAAATTTTCAAAAGAATCTCGGCCTTGTCTCGCGCATCGAGGAGATGGCGGCGGAGAAAAAATGCGCACCCTCGCAGCTTGCGCTGGCCTGGGTGCTTGCGCAAGGGAACGACATCGTGCCGATCTTCGGCACCAAGCGCCGGAAGTATCTCGAGGAGAATCTAGGCGCGCTCGAAGTGCAACTCACGGACGAAGACTTAAAGCGCATTCACGAAATCGCGCCACGCGGCGTGGCAGCCGGTGAACGTTATCCCGAAAGCATGAAGCAGCTCATCAACGGCTGATTTGCCGCAGGATCGCCATGCCGGGTTCGTCACCCAATGGTGGGCGCGACCATCCTGACACGATAGCGGATAGTTCCCCGAGCTCGAGTTGACGCCGCTCCGACGGAATTATTGGTCAGAGTAGCGGAGTGATTTCCTTCGCGAACGTCTCTTTCGGTGTGAAGCCGACGTGGCCGCCTGCAATGTTGCCCTTCCGATCGATAATGAACGTGGTCGGAATCGCCTCCATGCCTCCGAAGTCCTGCGCGATCTTCGCATTGCCCATGAGGACGGGGTAGTTCATTGCAAACTGTTTCATGAAGGACCTGACCCCTTCCGGTCCCCCTTCGTCGAGCGAGACGCCGACCACCACGAGCCCCTGTTTGCCGTATTTCTTTTGCAATTCCGCAAAACCGGGAATCTCCAGTTTGCATGGCGGGCACCAGGTCGCCCAGAAATCGAGGATGACGACCTTCCCCGCGAAGTCGGACGATTTTACCGTTTTCCCATCCACGTCCTTGAGTTCCCACTCGGGCGCTTTTTGGGAAGCCGCGCCGGCTGGTTCAGCGGCCTGCGCCGAGGGGATGAACGCCGGCAACCCGATCGCGCCGGTGATGAACGAGCATGCCGGGCATGAACCCGTCCTGCCCGAAACAAGCACGTAGGCGCTCAATCCGCCGAAGAGGAGGAGCTTTCCGGCGTGCCGCTTGATGAGACTTCCAATGGTCATAAATGTCAGACGTTTCGCCGGGCGGATTTATTCCAGCCATCGATTTCTCAGCGCGCGAAATGCGCTGTAAAATCGCGAAGCTCGGGAAGGTTAAGATCCGAGACGGCCCAATAGGTCATGTCGCCGTGCGTCCAGTAAACGAGGTGATAGCCGCGCCGGGTGATGTCGATCGGCGGCGCATTCCGCGCGCCGGCGGCGGGCCAGACGAAGAGGTTGATCCAATGTTTTTGGCGTTGATAGACCAGCGCCACGACTGGACGTCCGTCCAGGTAATCGAGCCGGCCGCCCGCGAGGGGAAAGCCCTCCGCGGCGAGGTCCCTCACTTCCGGCGCGAAGTCGATCTTCCCGTCGAACCAGGGCTTGACCGTGTGCTGATCGGTCGAGGCGACGTCCATGAGATGCGTCGCGAGCAGGGAGCGGACGTGGCTCGCGGTGACTTCCCCGGCCAGGCGCTCGGTCGCGGAGGGCGCGTGCCCGATGAAAAGCACCCCGCCCAGCGCGAGGGCGAAGGCGAGTGCCGCGCCGAGGGCGAGCCAGATGGGATACGGGGTCCGCTCGCCGCGGGCCTCGCGGCGCACGGCGGCGCGGATGTTTCTTTTGAGCGCGGACGGAACGCCGGGAGCCACGCCGGGTTGCCGGAGCGCGACGCGCAGGGCGAGGATCTGCCGGTGGGCAGCGTCGCAGGCTTCGCAGGCTTTGATGTGCTGCTCGACGTCGAGGGTTTTCGCGAGATCGAGTTCGTCATCCGCGTAGGGATGGATCCATTGGGTGATTTCCTGGCAGTTCATGGTTCGCCTCCGGGTTGCATGATTTTGGCGAGATGTTCGTGGAGCAGAGCCCGGCCCCGGGCGAGGCGCGACATCACGGTGCCGATGGGAATGTCGGCGATGCCGGCGATTTCCTTGTAGGACAGGTCCTCCAGCTCGCGCAGCGTGATGATTTCCCGAAATTCCGGCGGCAATTGCGCAATGGCGGAGCGGACGGCTTCGCGATCCGCGCGGCCCACGGCGAGGGCGGCGGGGCTGGATGCCGGATCTGCCGCGCTGTGCATTTCCTCATCAAAGGCCACGTCCGATTCCTTCCCGCGTTTCTGCGCGAGCCGGGTGAAAGCGGTGTTGCGCACGATGGCCAGCAGCCAGACGCGCCCGTCGCCGCCTCGAAAGCCGCTGTAAAATCTCCAGGCGCGCAGGCAGGCGTCCTGCGCCACGTCCTCGGCATCCTGGTCGTTCGCCATCAGCCAGCGGGCCAGGCGGTAGGCGGCATCCAGATGCGGAAGGATGGTTTTTTGAAAATCGCTCAGTTTGCTGGATGCGTTCAATCGGATTCCCCCGCGCTAACTCCGCGGCGTCCGAAGTGCAAGACTCGCATCGGCGCGATTTTATTCCCGCGAAAATTTTCGGGGGCGCCGGGGAATAATTTTCGCCGCGCCGCGGTAGGTAGGTTTGAAGCGGTGCACACGTCCCGCTGCAAAGCAAACCATCCACATCCATCCAACATGTCAGACCTCATTCTCCACAATCACAACGCCGACGGCGTGGACCGCCGCGGCTTCCTCAAATGCATGGCCTGGGCCGGCACCGGCGTCCTCTTCACCGTCACGGGCGGCGTGCTTTCGTCCCGGATGCTTTCCGCCCAGGCGGCGGAAATGCCGATCGCCGATTTCACCTTCGCCCAGATCAGCGACAGCCACGTGGGATTCAACAAGGACGCGAACAAGGACGTGCTCGGCACATTGCGCAAAGCCGTCGCCAAAATCAACGCGCTGCCCGCGCCGCCCGATTTCATCCTGCACACGGGCGATCTCAGCCACCTTTCGGAGGCGGAGGAATTCGACACGCTGGAGCAAATCCTCAAGGAAGCGAAGACGAGCCGGTTCTTCTACGTCCCGGGCGAACACGACGTGCTCAACGACAACGGTGCGCTCTACCTCGAGCGGTTCGGCAAGGGAACGAAAGGCTCGGGCTGGTATAGCTTCGACCACAAGGGCGTGCATTTCGTCGGCCTCGTGAACGTGATGAACATCCCCGAGGGCGGCCTCGGCATCCTCGGCGCGGATCAGCTCGCGTGGTTGAAGCAGGACCTCGCGCCGCTCCCCGCGAGCACGCCGGTCGTCATCTTCGCGCACATCCCGCTCTGGGCGGTGTATCCGAAATGGGGCTGGGGCACCGACGATGCCGCGCAGGCGCTGGCGTTGCTGCGGCGCTTCGGCTCGGTGACGGTGCTGAACGGCCACATTCACCAGACCCTCAAAAAAGTGGAGGGCAACATCACCTTCCATACCGCGACGTCCACGGCGTTTCCTCAGCCCGCGCCGGGCTCGGCGCCGAAGGCGGGCCCGATGAAGGTCGCGCCCGGGATTCTGCCCAGCCTGCTCGGCGTTACCGAGGTCAACTACGTCGAGGGAAGTCACACGCTGGCCGTGGTCGATGAAAAGCTCGCGTAGCGGCACCAAACCGAACATCGCAATGGACTCGCTTTTTTGGGAACGGCTGCACGGAGGCGCCACGCACTTTCCGATTGCGCTGGTGCTGGCGTCGGCATTTTTCGATGCCGCCGCCTTCCTCCGGCCGCGCCTGCCCGAGGCGGGCGGCCTTCGCGCCACGGGCCGCTGGCTCCTGCTGCTGGGGGCGGCGGGCTCGCTCGGCGCGGTCTTCTCGGGCCTGGCGCTCAGCAAATGGGTCGTATGGGGCACCGGGACGCTGCTGCGGCATCATCTCTTCGTCTGGCCGGCGTTCGCCCTCGTCGTCGGCCTGGCGGCGTGGCGGCTGGTCATCGGGAATCGCGCTTCGCGGCGTGCCTTCGCGATCTACCTGCTCGCCATGGCGCTGGCCTGCGCGCTCATTTCCGCGGCCGGTTTTTTCGGGGGGGAAATGCTCCTCGGGAATTGAGGCGTTTGTGAACCTCGCCATCGAAACGAAAGCGCTGCTGCTCGCGTTCGCCGCCGGAGCCGTGGCCCTCGCGGTGCCATTTGGCATCAGTCTCGCCGCGCGGCCGGCCTCAGCAACTGCATCGGGGCCGGCGCGAGCGTCTGCGCCGGCTGGTGCGATTGCCGCCGGACCGGAAGTCGCAGCCGGACGCCGCCTCTTTTTGTTCAACTGCGCCCATTGCCACGGCCAGGACGCCCGGGGCGACGAGGGTCCCGATCTTCACAATCTGCACAAGACCGACACGCGCATCCACCAGGTCGTCACGGCGGGCATCAAAGGCGAAATGCCTGCCTTCGGAAAGAAGCTGGGCGACGCGGATATCCACGCGCTCACGGCGTTTTTGCGGACGTTGCGTTGAGAGCAAAAAGGCATGACGCATTCCGTTACCGGATGCGCCCGACATCGGCCTTGCCAGGCTGTCTGGCAGTGCCTATTCAGGCTGGGTGTTCAAGCGGATTGGCCCGTTCGTCTTATTGGTGTGGGAAATGTTCGGGGGATACCCGGCAAATGCAGTCACGGTCTTTGGGCCGGGTGAGATTTCCAGCGATGGCGGGCTCACAATATCTGGGACAGGCGCCTTTGGGATTCTGGCAACGACGCGGGCTCACGTGCTCATATCGGGCGCCGTGATTTCGTTGCGCGATTCTGGTGCCAGCTCCGTTGGTCTGGCATCGCGCGACGAAGGAACGTTCATCCGCTGGACGAACTCGACGATCCGGACGAGCGGGGAGGGCAGCGCGGGAGCCTTCGCGAACAGTGGAAGTGCGATCGCGCTGCGAGGCGGGTCGATCCTGACCGACGGCACGGGGCTGAAAATCCGAAGCGCCAGCCTGTCCGCGACGGACGCGATGATCAACGTGCGGAAGGGAATCGGAGCCTTGATTTTAGACAGCTCGAAAACGAATCCGGCTTCCCTGCGACTGTCCGGCGGAAGCCTCACCGCGGGCTCAGACGCCTTTCGAGTTCGCGACGCCGTGGCTGCTATTTCGATCGAAAACGACGCCAGGATTCGCGCTGGAATCGGTGGCAATCTGCTCAACGTCACCTCGGCATCCCGCACGAGCGCCGTGACTTTTGAGGCCCGTGGGGTGGCCCTCGCGGGCGATATTGTTTCCGATTCCGCGAGTGCAACGGCTGTGAGCCTGGCGGATCGGACGCAGTTGAGCGGACGGATTCAGTCAGCCTCGGTACAGCTTGATTCCACGAGTGCCTGGACGGCGACTGGAGACTCGTCGCTGCGCTCCCTTTCGTTGAAACCGGGCGGCGTCGTGCAATTTGCTGCGCCGACGGGTGCGGGATTCAAGCACCTCGTCATTCGTGAGTCCTTATCGGGGGCGGGAAACTTTGGAATGAATGTCGATCTGGGCCGTCGCAAGGGAGACGAAATCACCCTCGAAAGCCGGAGCTCGGGGACGCATACGCTCGCGGTGACGAATCGTGGCGCCGCGCAGACGCATGCAGGGGAAGCACTGCGAGTGGTCAATACTGCGGATGGGCGCGCGAACTTCAAGCTGGCCGGCGGGAGGATCGAGTCAGGGATGCTTGCCTACCGGCTGCTGCGGGGCGACGGGCAAAGCGCTGCACCGGATCCGACGGACTGGTATCTTGCAAACCTGACCACCGGCGCGGGCGGGGCGGATGCGCCCGAGTTGAGCGCGGTGGGGCGGGCGATCGTCAATACGGCAGGTGCGCAGGCGCTGACCTGGCTGAGCGAGCTGGATACGCTCAGCCAGCGGATGGGAGAGCTGCGACTCGGGCTGAGCATTTCGGATTCAGAAAAGCGCGAGGTGACCACCAAGGACGCTCAAGACGCAAAAGACCAAAAGCCGCCTGCGCCGGTTTTCGGATCAGGAGGCGATGTATGGGTGAGGGGATTTGGCCGTCGAATGAACGCCGATACGGGACTCACCGGATCAGCGTTTTCACAATATGTTTACGGGACCGACCTCGGCATAGACAAGGCCTTCCGCCTCGCTTCCAGTTGGCTGGTTACCGGACTCTACGGCGGCTGGGGCGGCGCGAGCCGTTTCTTTGATTCGGGTAGCACGGGGTTAACCGAGAGCATTCACGGCGGCCTGTATGCAACATGGCTTGCGGATTCCGGCTGGTATCTCGATGGCGTTGGCAAACTCAACTATTTCGACAATCGATTCGACGCGATTTCGAACCTTGGCGAAAACTCGCGCGGGCACTATGGGAATTGGGGTTTCGGCTTCTCGCTGGAGGGCGGCCGGCAGTTCCAGCTTGGCGGGGGGTGGTTCATCGAGCCGCAGGCTCAGGCGGCCTACACGCATCTCTCGTCGGCGGATTACACGACAAGCGACGATATCGCGGTGCGACTCGTCGGAGCGGATGTGTTCCAGATGCGGGCGGGAGTTTCAGCGGGCAAACGCCTGTCCACCCCATGGGGAATCCTTCAGCCATTCGTGAAGGCGGCATGGGTCCAGACGCTCAGCGACGGCGGTAATCTCAGCGCTGCAGGTTACGCCGAGCGACCGAATCTCGACGGCGCGGGCGTCCAAGCGGGAGCAGGTCTTGCGATGCAGGTGAGCCAGCGCGTGCAGTTTTATGGCGAATACCAGTTCGTGGCCGCGGAGAGATACACGCAGCCGTGGAGTGTGAACGGCGGTTTTCGCTGGCAGTGGTGATTCGCTACTTCCCGGCGATCTCGACAACCAGCCGGCTGAGGACGATCTGTTCGGCGAGCTGGGTGGTGACGAGTTCCTTGTTCGCGCGGGCGCAGGCGAGGAAGGCAGCCTGCAGCTCGGGCAGGGTGTAGCGGGCGCTGTTTGCGGCGGCGATGCCGAGCGGGTAGGCGTTGAGCGTGCCGTCTTTTTTGCGCGGGAGATGGGCGATGGCGGCGGGAGGAAGGCGATTCAATGCGCTGGAGAAAAACTGCGGCTGTGCCGGCGGCGTGAGCCGGTGCGCGAGCAGGAGGTCCTTCGCCACGAGCAGATTGCGCACGGTCGGCATGATCGCCGCGAGGAGGATGCCGACGCCCTTTTCGCCCTGGCGGAAGAGCTGATCCAGCGTGCGCAGGCAGAGGCCGAGGTCGCGCTTCGCCAGCGCGTTGCTCAGGTCGAAAATGCCGCCGGCCCGGGTGGCGGGGACGAGGTCGCGGATTTGGTCGGCGATGAGCGCGGTGTCGGTGCCAAACGCGAGGGACAGCTTCTCGATCTCGCTGTCGAGCTGGCGCGACTCGGCACCGACGCGCGCGGCGAGCACGGCGGCGGCGTCATCGGTGAGGCGCAGGCCGGCCTTCGCGGCGCGATCCGCCACCCAGTTGACGACGTCCGCCTCGGTCGAGCCCCAGCCGAAGTCGGGTTTGTCGTGGAGGTGGACAATGGCGAGTTTGCCGAGCGTCCTGTAGGCGGTGCGGCGTTTGTCGGGCTCGATGGCGCTGAGGAGAAACGTGACGCCGGCGGGCAGGCCGCGCTCGAGCACGGCGAGGAGCTTGTCGATGGCGGCCGTGACGGTTTCGGAGCGGCCGGTGACCGTGTCGGAGAGGAAGCTCGCGCTCTTGAGCCACACGAGCTTCGCGCCGCCGAGAAACGGAAGGGTGAGCAGCGCTGCGATGGCGGAGTGGATGCGGTCGCGCGCCTCGTCCACCGTGGCGACGGCGCCGTCGATGGTTTCGATGGCGAAGGGGTCGTCCGCCGGCGCGAGCCGCGCGGCCAGTTCGGATGCGGCATTCTTGACCTCCGCCTCGTCCGAGCCCGTGACGAAGTGGATGCCTGCATCGGCCCCGGCCTTTTTTGCGGGCGGCATCGGGCTAGGGCTGCGAGGCCGGGCGATTGATCGCACGCGCGAGGAGGAGCGCGGCGGCGAGCGAGAATGCGAGGATGAGCGCGGCGGCGGCTGCGTCGCTGAAAATCTCGGTCCCATAGGCGCTGAGCGTCCGCGCCGTGGCCAGCAGCGCGCCAAGCGCCAGGGAGGGCCAGGCCATGCGCAGGTCGATGCGGACGGCGCGCTGGAGGACGTTCATGCCGATGACGCGGGCCGTGTCGCGGAATTCCCGGTCGATGCGCGCGAAGGCGATGCGGGCGGGAAGGTAGGCGAATGGCATGGAGACGATGCCGACGGCAAGGACCGGCCAGAGCGGCGGAAACGAAAGGGGAGAGTCGCCGACGAGGCTCTGCATGCCGGCGGCGAGGAGCTGCGCGGGAAAAAACGCGGGGAGCAGCGCGAGCACGTCGAGGGCGGCGAATCCCGCGCGGCGACCGCGAACGCGCCAGAACGCGAGCTTGATTCCAAGCAGCGCGCCGATTGCGGCGCTGGCGGCGGGAAGAATCACGGGATTCGGAAGGCTGTCCATCGGGCCGATGTTGACGGATCGTCCGGAAAATTGAAATGCGGGAACGCGGCGATTTACGCCCGCCGCGTCGCCGCGCGTTTGCGGCTGCCCTTGCCCGAGTAGCTCACCGGGCGCGGGGCGGGGGAGATTTTGTCGAGGCCGTTCCCGGCTTTCAATTCCGCGATCTGGTCGCGGAGCAGGGCGGCGCGTTCGTATTCCAGGTTCGCCGCGGCGGTGGCCATGTCGCGCTCGAGTTCCTGCATGAGCTCGTGGAGATCGAAGTCGGGCGCGGTCTCGGCAACGATGGAGCGTTCCAGGTCGCGGCTGCTTTTGAGGATGACGTGGAGGCTCTCCTGCACGGCGCGCACGACGCTTTTCGGCTCGATGCCGTGCTCCTTGTTGTAGGCGATCTGTCGCGTGCGGCGGTAGTCCGTGATCTCGATGAGCGCGCGGATGCTGCCGGTAATGACGTCGGCGAAGAGGACGACTTCGCCATTCAGGTGGCGCGCGGCGCGCCCGGCTGTCTGGATGAGGCTCGTCTGGCTGCGCAGGTAGCCTTCCTTGTCGGCGTCGAGGATGCAGACGAGCGAGACTTCGGGGAGGTCGAGGCCTTCGCGGAGCAGGTTGATGCCCACGAGCACATCGCAATCGCCGGCGCGCAGGCTGCGCAGAATCTCGACGCGCTCGATGGTGTCGATGTCGCTGTGCAGGTAGCGGACTTTGAGGCCGATGTCGCGCAGGTAATCGGCGAGGTCCTCGGCGGTGCGCTTCGTGAGCGTGGTCACGAGCACGCGCTCGCCGAGCTCGATGCGCTGGCGGCAGCGCTCGATGGTTTCGTCGATCTGGCCCTTGAGCGGACGCACGGTGATGCGCGGGTCGATGAGCCCGGTCGGGCGGATGATCTGCTCGGCGACGAGCGGCGCGCCGGGCGTGTGGCAGTCGAACTCCGCGGCGAGTTCCATCGCCTTGTGCTGGCCGGCGATGCGGGCGGCCTCCACTTGTGCGGGAAAATTCTTGTCGGGATTGGCGATGTAGCCGGCGTTGCCGACGATGCTGTTGCGGATTTCAAACGGCCCCGGCGTGGCGCTCACATAGACGATCTGATTGGTCATGCCCATGAACTCGTCGAAGTTCAGCGGCCGGTTGTCGAGCGCGCTGGGCAGGCGGAAGCCGTGCTCGACGAGCACCGATTTGCGCGAGCGGTCGCCCGCATACATGCCGCCGACCTGCGGAATGGTGGCGTGGGATTCGTCGATGATGAGGAGCGTGTCCTTCGGCAGAAAGTCCATCAGCGTGTAGGGCTTCGAGCCCGGCGGGCGGCCCGTGAGGTGGCGCGAATAGTTCTCGATGCCGCTGCAGAAGCCCATTTCCTGCATCATCTCGAGATCGAATTCCGTGCGCATCTTGATGCGCTGCGCCTCGATGAGCCGCCCGTCGCGCTCGAACTCCATCACCCGCTGGTCGAGCTCCGCGCGGATGGCGCGCATCGCGGCGTTCAGCTTGTCGTAGGGCGTGACGAATTGCTTCGCCGGAAAGAGCGTGAGGTTCGTGAGGCGGGCGGTGACGCCGCCCGTGAGCGGATCGAACTCGCTGATGCGGTCGATCTCGTCGCCGAAGAATTCCACGCGGATGGCGCGGTCGTCGTTCTGCGCGGGATGCACCTCGACCGTGTCGCCGCGCACGCGGAACTTGCCCCGCTCGAAGCCGATGTCGTTCCGCTCGTAGAGCATCTCGACGAGCTTCGAGAGGAGCGCCTCGCGCGTCATTTGCTGGCCCTCGCGGATCGTGACGAGCATCTGGAGGAAGTCCTCGGGCGAGGCGAGGCCGTAGATGCAGGAGACGCTGGCCACGATGAGCACGTCGCGCCGCGACATGAGCGAACTCACCGCCGAGAGGCGCAGGCGCTCGATCTCCTCGTTGATCGAGGAATCCTTCTCGATGTAGGTGTCCGAGCGCGGGATGTAGGCCTCGGGCTGGTAGTAATCGAAATAGCTGACGAAATACTCGACGGCATTGCGCGGGAAGAACTGCTTGAACTCGCTGTAGAGCTGCGCGGCGAGCGTCTTGTTGTGCGACATCACGAGCGTGGGCCGGTCGAGATCGCGCACGATGTTCGCGGCGGTGAAGGTCTTGCCCGAGCCGGTGACGCCGAGAAGCGTCTGGTGCTTGTTGCCCGCCAGCAGCGAGCGCGTGAGCTTGTCGATGGCCTGCGCCTGGTCGCCGCGGGGCTGGTAGTTCGACGCGAGCTCGAAAGGCATAAGCCATCAGCATACGGCGCGCTCCAGACGGCGCAAGGCCGCCGCCGTCCTGCTCGAATGTGTCGCGGGCGCGCTTCCTTGCCGATACGGTGCCGCGATGAACGAACCCGATACGAATGCGACAATGGCGGTGTTTTTGGATTTGGAAAACATCGCCCTCGGCGCGAAGGACGCGCGGTTCCCCCGCTTCGACATCCAGCTCGTGCTCGAGCGGCTGCTGCTGCGCGGGCACATCGTGGTGAAGAAGGCGTATTGCGACTTCGACCGCTACAAGGAATTCAAGCGCGACCTGCACGAGGCCGCCTTCGAGCTGATCGAGATTCCGCACGTGCGCCAGTCGGGAAAGAACTCCGCCGACATCCGGATGGTCGTGGACGCGCTCGACCTTTGCTACACGAAGCAGCACCTCGACACGTTCGTGATCCTCAGCGGCGACTCCGATTTCTCGCCGCTCGTGAGCAAGCTGCGGGAGAACGCGAAGACGGTGGTCGGGATGGGCGTGAAGAATTCGAGCTCGGACCTCTTCATCAACAACTGCGATCAGTTCATCTACTACGACGACCTCGTGCGCGAGAAGCCGCAGCGGGCCTCCCCGCGGGTCCGGCGCAAGCCCGCGCCGAAGGCGGACGGCTCCGCGCCGAACGTGAACGAGGGGCCGACGCTCGATCAGGCGCTCGACCAGGTCGCGGCCACCCTCGAGGCGCTGGAGGACGAGCGCGGCGAGGACGACCGCATCTGGGGCTCGATGATCAAGCAGGCGCTCAAGCGGCGAAATCCCGGGTTCAACGAGCGCGCGCACGGTTTTCGTTCTTTCAACGATCTGCTCAAGGCCGCCGAAAAGAGCGGCATCCTCCGCCTCGAAGCGGACGAAAAATCCGGCGGCTTCACGGTGCATTCGCTCGAATGATCGCCGCGCCGCGGGCGGTGGGCTTGACCGGGGCACGTCGATTGCTAGCTTCGGAGGCCGTATGAGGTTTCCATTGGCCCTCACCGCGAAGATTGCGGGGTATATCATCGGCAAAAAGCTTCGCGGGGTGAAGAAATTTGCCACCGTGCTCCAGCTCGAGCCGCTGCATACCTGCAACCTCACCTGCACCGGCTGCGGGAGGATTCGCGAATACTCGACGTCGCTCAAGGACGTGATGCCGCTCGAGGATTGCCTCGGCGCCGCCGAGGAATGCGGCGCGCCGATGATCTCGATCTGCGGCGGCGAACCGCTCATCTACCCGCACATCGAGGCGCTGGTCGCGGGCCTGCTCGCGCAGAAGCGCATCGTCTATATCTGCACGAACGGGATGTTCATGCGCAAAAAAATACGCGAATGGCTGGCTGCGGAACGCGCCCGCCGGACGGGCCGGAGTCTGGCGGAACTCGACGCGAAGCTCCAGGTGCTGCTGAGCGAGGAATTGCTCACCGCGGACCAGCTCGCCGAAATCCAAAATCCAAAATCGAAAACCCAGAATCTCACGATCGGCCCGTCATCGTGGATGTATTGGAACGTCCATCTCGATGGGCTCGAGCGCACGCACGACCTCATCGTTGAGCGCGAGGGCGTCTTCAAGGAATGCATCGCGGCGATGCGGATGGCCAAGATTCTCGGCTACCAGGTCGCGACGAATACGACGATCTACAAGGAGACGCAGATGGCCGAGATCGAGGGAATGTTCGATTACCTCTCCTGGCTCGGCATCGACGGACACACCATCTCGCCCGGCTACGACTACGACGCCGCGAAGGAGGACATGCGCAAGCGGCTGAACCTGCAGCCGGAGAATTTTTTCCTCACGCGCCCTGCGACGCGGGAGAAATTCGCAGACATCCGGGCCTGGGGCGAGCGGTATGCGATCTTTGGCACGCCTGCGTATCTGGATTTTCTTGCCGGCGCCCGGCACCTCTCGTGCTCGGCCTGGGCGATCCCCACGCGCAACGTGCGCGGCTGGAAGGGGCCATGCTACCTGATGACGGACGGCCATTTCGCCAGCTACCGCGACCTGCTCGACGAGACGAAATGGGAGAAGTATGGCGTGAATCCCGACGGCACGGCGCGCGATCCGCGGTGCGAGAACTGCATGGTGCATTGCGGCTTCGAGCCGACGGCCGCGCTCGGCATCGACGCGAAGTCCGGCGACACCTGGGCGAGCGTGAAGTTCAATTTCGGCGCGCGCCCCGGGCGGCGCGAGGCGGGCGCGAACGTCCGGGCGTTCAACGGCGTCTCGTGCGGAAACGGCCACAAAACCGGCCGGCCGGCCAAGCCGGAGACCGCGGCGGCGTGATGCATCGCTTCCGCAGGCACGAGGTTCGCGTCGCGTGAATCGCGTCATGCAGCCCGCGGCGAAAATCATTCCCTTCGGCAAGTCCGATTCCATCGCCGGGCTCGAGCCGGATGTCGCCGCCACCGTCGCCCGCTCGCAGGATTATTTGCTCGGCATCCAGCGCGAAGACGGGCGCTGGGAGGGCGAGCTCACCGTCGATAGCACGCTCTGCGCGGACTACATCATCTACATGCACTGGTGCGGCAACGCGGACGCCGTGCTCCTGGAAAAATGTGCCGCCCACATTCGTCGCCGCCAGCTCCCCGACGGCGGCTGGAATATCTATTGCGGCGGGCCGAGCGAGGTGAATGCCTCGATCAAGGGCTACTTCGCGCTCAAGCTCGCGGGCGATTCGCCGGGCGCGGCGTGGATGCGCGAGGCGCGCGCGAATGCCCTGCGGCTCGGCGGCATCCCCGCGATGAACACTTTCGGGAAGCTCTACCTCGCGCTCCTCGGGCAGTTCCCGTGGAAGTATCTCCCGACGATTCCGCCCGAGATGTTCCTCGCGCCGACGTGGTTCTTTTTCAACCTCTACGAAATGTCCTCGTGGTCGCGCCCGATCCTCGCGCCGCTCACGATCCTGAACCATTTCCGGCCCGTCCGCCAATTGCCCGCCGCCCTGCAGCTGCACGAGCTGTATCCCGCCGGGATGGAGAACACGAACCTCTCGCTCAAGAAGCATCCGCGCTTCTGGGCCTGGCGGAATTTCTTTCTGCGCTGCGACAGCGCGTTGAAAATCTACGACCGCCTGCCCGTCCATCCGCTGCGCCAGCGCGCGCTCAAGGCCGCCGAGAAATGGATGGCGGAGCGCATGGGCGAGGGCAGCGACGGGCTCGCCGCGATTTTTCCCGCGATGCTGAACGCGATGATGGCCCTTCGCACGCTCGGCTACGCGGACAATCACCCGCTCGTGCGAAAGGCCGACCGCGACTTCGCCGGTCTGTTCGTGGACGAGCCCGGCGACTTCCGCATCCAGCCCTGCCTCTCGCCGGTGTGGGACACCGCAATCACGACGATCTCGCTGGCGGAGTCCGGACTGCCGAAGGATCATCCCGCGCTCGTGCATGCCGCCGAATGGCTGGAGGCGCGGGAGGTGCGCTTTCGCGGCGACTGGCAGTTCAAGAATCCGCATCCCGAGGCGAGCGGCTGGGCCTTCGAGCACGACAACGTGTATTACCCCGACACGGACGACACGATGATGGTGCTCATGGCGCTGCGCCACGTCGCGCCGCGCGATGCGGTGAAGCGCCGCGAGCAATTCGACCGCGCCCTCGGCTGGCTGCTGAGTTT
>JAQTOP010000002.1 GCA_028713285.1 Terrimicrobiaceae bacterium | reverse complement strand
GCCGCATCCGGAAGGCGTTCGTGAAAATCAAATACGCCGATTTCACGCGCACGACGCGGGAATGCGTGTGCCCGGAGCCGACGGTCGCGGTGTTCCTGCAATTGCTCGACGCGGCCCACGGACGCCGCAGCCTGCCCGTGCGCCTGCTCGGAACCGGCGTGCGATTCGCCGACGACGCGGAGGCGCAGCCGGACCTCTTTGACGATCCTCCTCCCTCCGATTTCAAATCGCGCGCGCATTCAGCCGCCGGCGCAAAGTGACAAATTCGCGACCACGATCGGTTTGTCATTCCCACGCCGCCGCTTTACACGTCCTTCGTCCGCCACTGCCGCGATGCCTCGTCCCTTTTTATTCTGCGCCCTGCTCACACTGCTCCTCCCTTTCCCGGCGACTGCGCAGGAGGTGCCGCTCGCGGGCATCGTGCTCGTCATCTCCGACGGAACCTCGCAGGAGCTCCTCACCGCCGCCCGCATTTACGCGCGGGGCGTGAAGGGACATCTCGCGCTCGAATCCTTCCCGCAGACTGCCATCGTGCGCACTTACTCGGGCTCGGATGTCGTCACCGATTCCGCGGCGGCGGCCACCGCGCTGGCTCGCGGCATCAAGGCCGACGATCGCGTCGTCGGCATGGCGCACGCACGCTCGAAGGACAGCCCGCCGAGCCTGCTCGATCTCGCCCGCAAGGCAGGATGGTCCACGGGCATCGTCACGGACGACTCGATCACGGGCGCGACCGAGGCGCCGTTTCTCATCGAGCACGGCAACCGCGATGAGAACGCGCTGATCGCCGCAAAAATGGTGGATCAGCTCGGCCCGCGCGCCGATCTCCTGCTCGGCGGCGGCGCGAAATGGGTCGCCGATCTCTCCGGGAAATCCGGAATTTCCTACGAGCCAGGCGAGTTGCCCGTCGTGCGCGCGACGCAGGCGAAGCTCGCCGCCGCGAAGATCGCCGCATTCGACGCGTGGCAGCCGTTCGTGGATCATGTCGCGAAGGGCGGTGACGACCGGCCGGTGCTGGGCACTTTCTCCCCGGTGGAATTTCCGTATTACGCCGACGGCCTGCGTTCGCTGCGGCTCGCGGACCTCGCGACGCAGGCGGTGCGTTTCTTGCGAGCGAAGGAGCGCCCTTTCTTCCTGATGATCGAGGCGGCCCTGCCCGACAAGGCGTGCCATCTCGGGAATGCGAAGCGCGCCATCGTCGAGGTGCTCGAACTCGATGCCATGCTCGAGGCGCTCCACAGGGAGCTGCCGCCGCGCATTCTGATCCTCGCCACGACCGACCACAATAACGGAGGCCTCGCAATCAACGGGCCGCCTGTGCCCCTGACGACGCGCGGCGACACATTGCTCGGGCGCAACCCCATTACCAATGCCGCCAGCATTCTCACGTGGGCAACCGGCCCCGGCTTCGACCAGGCGAAGGCGAACGTCCGCGAGCGCGTCGTCACCGAGCCGAATCAGCCGCCGCGCACGGTCGTGGAGCCCAGGCTGCCTTCCGATCCCGATTACCTGCAGCCAGCCGCCATGGCGGCGCGCGCCGCGATGCACACCGGCGGAGACGTGTGGCTTCTCGGCGACGGTCCCGGCAGCGACAAGGTGCATGGCTACCTCGATAACACGGACATCTACCGCATCATCGCCGAGACCATCCCGACAGCGCCGGGTGCCGCTCGCTGATGCCATCGCTTTCCCGTGCGGAATCTTCCGCCGAAGATCCCATTTGACATGTCGCGGAAGCAATCCATCGGTATTTGAAAGGGATCGATCCCTCTGTGACCGCCTTCTTGCACGGTCATAAAAAGACTTGCGCTCGCCGTATGCGACCTTATTTCTTATGCCATAATCCATCAAGTCGATTAACCTTACAAAAACCCACAACCCTATCTCTGTAAATGTCCAAGGAAATACCCCGTCACGCCCCCCTTCTCGAAGCCGCCAGGTCCCGACCGGAGTTCGATGCCGCTGCCTACGATATGTTCGTGGCCGCGCTGAATACCGGTGAGGCCGTTTCCGAGGTCGAAGCCCGGTATTTGGCCGAGCATCGCATCACGCCGGGCCGGTTTGCCGTCATGCTGCTGCTGGGCGTCGAAGAAAGCATCACGCGAAAACCTTCCGAGCTCGCGGACTTGATCGGCGTCACCCGTGCGACCATGACCGGTCTGCTCGACACCCTCGAGCGCGACCACTATGTGGGCCGGGCGATCGATCCGAGCGACCGCCGCTCGATGCGCGTCGAGAGCACCCCGGCCTGCCGCGAATTGCTCAAGAAAGTCCTCCCGGGCTACTTCCGCCTCGTGGCCACGATTCCCGCAACCCTCACCGAGGAAGAGCGCGCGGAATTCATTCGCCTCAGCCGAAAGCTCCAGGACGGCCTGCATCTCGCGGGAACGAAACTCATTGAGCAAGAGACCGCGGACCAAAGTGCGCCTCCAGTTGCAGTAGCCTATGCTCAGGCGTAGAACCGGGCTCTCCATCCTGATCATGGCCGCCATCCTGGCGGTCATCATCGGCGGCCTTGTGTTTTACAAGGTCATGCAATTCCGTTCCTTCGCGGGCATGAAATTCAAGATGCCGCCCATCGCGGTGACTTCAATGAAGCTCGGCGAGCAGGAATGGCAGCCCACGCTCGCCTCCGTCGGCACCGTCCAGGCGGTCCAGGGCGTGACCGTCAGCACCGATCTGCCCGGGATCGTCGAGAAGATCACGTTTGATTCCGGCCAGCAGGTCAAGCTGGGCGATCCGCTGGTGAAGCTCGACACGAAGCAGGAGGAGGCCCAGCTTAACTCCGGTCTTGCGCGCCTCCAGCTCGCGAAGTCCAATCTCGACAGGCAGCAGGGCCTGCTCCAGAAGCGCGTCTCCTCGCAATCCGACTTCGATGCCGCCCAGGCGGAATTCCGGCAGGCCGAGGCCGCGGTCGCCGAAACAAAGGCCACCATCGAGCGCAAGATCATCCGCGCGCCATTTACCGGCGTGCTCGGCATCCGGCAGGTGAACCTCGGCCAATACCTCCAGAGCGGCAACGCCGTCGTTCCCCTCCAGTCGCTCGATCCGATCTACGTGAACTTCTGGCTGCCCCAGCAGCGCCTGCAGGATCTCCAGCCCGGGGGCGATGTGAAGGTCCTGGCCGACGGACTGCCCGGCGAAACCTTCACCGGCAGGATCACCTCGGTCAACGCCGTCGTCGATGAGGCCACCCGCAATGTGATGGTGCAGGCCACGCTCGAAAACCCAGGCAGGAAATTGCGCCCCGGCATGTTCGTGAATGCCGACGTCATGCTGCCCATGAAGGAGAAGGTGCTCGCCGTGCCGGCCACGGCCATCAACTACGCGCCCTACGGCGACTCGGTCTTCGTCATCGAGAGGATGAAGGACGCCGACGGTCACGCCTATGACGGCGTGCGGCAGCAGGTCGTGAAACTCGGCGCGAGCCAGGGCGATCAGGTCGCCGTGGTGAGCGGGCTCAAGCCCGGCGAGGAAGTCGTCACTTCCGGCGGCTTCAAGCTCGCGCCGAATGCCGCCATCGAGCGCAACAATACCCAGCAGCCTGCGAACAGCACCGCGCCCACGCCGGTCGATAGCTAGAATCCGTCCGATGAAATTCACCGACCTGTTCGTTCGGCGGCCGGTCCTGGCCCTCGTCGTCAATCTCGTCATCCTCATCGCGGGGCTGCAGTCGATCCACACCTTCGCGGTCCGCCAATACCCGCGCAGCGACATCGCGGTCGTCAGGATCACCACGGCCTACGTCGGAGCGAATGCCGACCTCGTGCGCGGCTTCATCACCACCCCGATCGAGCGCGTCATCGCCAGCGCCGACGGCATCGATTACATGGAGAGCTCGAGCGCGCAGGGCCTCAGCACGATCACGGTCCACCTCAAGCTCAACTACGACGTCAACGCCGCGCTCACGCAGATCCAGGCCAAGGTCGCGCAGGTGCGCAACGACCTTCCTCCCGAGGCCGAGGCGCCCGAGATCGAGACGGAACTCGCCGACAACCAGATCGCCGCGATGTATATCGGCTTCGCGTCCGACACGATGAACGCGAGCCAGATCAGCGACTACCTCCTGCGCGTCGTCCAGCCGAAGCTCACCGCCATCAACGGCGTGCAGCGCGCCGACATCCTCGGCAACCGCACCTTCGCCATGCGCATCTGGCTCAAGCCGGACCGGATGGCCGCCCTCGGCATCTCGCCCTCCGTCGTGCGCGCGGCGCTCACCGCCAACAATTATCTCTCCGCCCTCGGCCGCACGAAGGGCTCCATGGTCGCCGTCAATCTCGTCGCCAATACCGATCTCCGGACGCCCGAGGAATTCCGCGCCCTCATCGTCAAGCAATCCGGCAACACGATCATCCGCCTGGGCGAGATCGCCGACGTCGAACTCGGCGCCGAGAGCTACGACGACGCCGTGCGCTTCGACGGCCAGACTGCGACATTCCTGGGCCTCTGGGTGCTGCCCACCGCGAACTCGCTCGACGTGATCCGCGCGGTCCGCGAGGTCATGCCGCAGATCCGGGCCGGCCTCCCCTCGGGCCTGCGCGCCGACGTCGCCTACGACTCGACCGTTTACATCGAAAGCGCCATTCACGACGTCATCAAGACGCTCACCGAGACGCTCGCGATCGTCATCATCGTCATCTTCCTTTTCCTCGGCTCGGTGCGCGCCGTCTTCATCCCGGTCATCGCCATTCCGATCTCCCTCATCGGCGCCTGCTTCCTCATGTCCGTCGCGGGCTTCACGCTGAACCTGCTCACCCTGCTCGCCATCGTGCTCTCGGTCGGCCTCGTCGTGGATGACGCCATCGTGGTGGTCGAGAACATCGAGCGCCACCTGCACAACGGCGAAACGCCCCTCCACGCCGCGATCTTCGGCGCTCGCGAACTCGTCGGCCCGGTCATCGCCATGACGATCA
This sequence comes from Terrimicrobiaceae bacterium, assembly GCA_028713285.1. Classification (GTDB taxonomy): domain Bacteria; phylum Verrucomicrobiota; class Verrucomicrobiia; order Chthoniobacterales; family JAATET01; genus JAATET01. The sequence goes on along the minus strand of JAQTOP010000002.1, from coordinate 95,513 downwards.
CGCTCGTCGCCGTCTATACACCCGTCGCGATCCAGGGCGGTCTCACCGGCGCGCTCTTCCGGGAGTTTGCCTTCACGCTCGCCGGGGCCGTCGTCATCTCCGGCTTCGTCGCCCTCACGCTCTCGCCCATGCTCGGGTCGAAACTCCTGCGCGCCGGCGACACCGAGCGCGGCTTTGCCGGCATGGTCAACCGCCACTTTGACGCCATCCGCCGCGGCTACATCGCGCTGCTCACGCGGGCGATGAATTACCGCCCGGCCATCTTTGTCGCCTGGGGCGTCATCTTTCTCGTCATCCTGCCGGGGCTCTACATGTTTTCCATGAACGACCTCGCGCCCGCGGAGGACCAGGGCGTCGTGTTCGGCATCGTGCAAAGCCCCGCCGACGCCACGCTCGACCAGACCAAGCTCTTCGCCGGGAAAATCTACGACGTCTTCCACGGCATCCCCGAAGCGAAGAACATCTTCGAGATCATCAATCCCGCGATGGGATTCAGCGGCATGGTGACAAAGCCCTGGACCGAGCGCAAACGCAGCGCCGCCGAGTTGCAAACCGTCGCCGCGATGGAGTTCAGCAAGGTCCCCGGAGTCCGCATCATTCCCTTCACGCCGCCGCCGCTGCCGGGCGGCGGTGAGCAGTTCGCCGTGGATTTTGTGATTTGCTCGACCGCCGAGCCGAAGGTCCTGCTCGATGTCGCCAACAAGCTCGTCGGGAAGGCTTACGCGAGCCACCTGTTTCAATTTGCCGATGCGGATCTTAAATACGATCAACCCCAGGCGGAGGTCGTCTTTGATCGCGACAAGGTGCGCGCGCAAGGCATCGATCTCTCGCAGGTCGGCGCCGACCTCTCCGCGATGCTCGGCGGCAATTGGGTGAACCGCTTCAGCAGCACCGGCCGCAGCTACAAGGTCATCCCGCAGATCAAGCGCGTGGCCCGGTTGAATGCCGACCAGCTCGGCGACATCTACGTGACGGGCCCCCAGGGCAGGCTCGTCCCGCTCTCGACCTTCGCGACGATCAAGACCACCACCGAGCCGCGCGAACTCAAGCGCTTCCAGCAGATGAACGCCGTGCGCATCCAGGGAGTCCCCACCCCTGGCGTCCCGCTCGACAGCGCTCTCAAGGTGCTCGAGAACGAGGTGAAGGACAGCCTGCCCGCCGGCTTCAGCATCGACTACGCCGGCCAGTCCCGCCAGCTCCGCGTCGAGGGCAGCAAGTTCCTTCCGCTGCTCGGGCTCGCCTTCGTCCTCATCTACCTGGTGCTCGCCGCGCAGTTCGAGAGCTTCCGCGATCCGTTCATCATCCTGCTCGGCTCCGTGCCGCTCGCCCTCGCCGGCGCCCTCCTCTTCACCTTCTTCGGCTTCACGTCGCTGAACATCTACAGCCAGGTCGGCCTCATCACGCTCGTCGGCCTCGTCGCAAAAAACGGCATCCTCATCGTCCAGTTCGCAAACCACCTCCAGGAAACCGGCGTCGAAAAACTTCGCGCCATACTCGAGGCCTCGGGCACCCGCCTGCGTCCGATCCTCATGACGACCGCCGCCACGGTCGTCGGCCACTTCCCGCTCGTCATCGCCACGGGCCCGGGCGCGGGTGCGCGCAACAGCATCGGCATCGTGCTTTGCACCGGCATGGTCATCGGCACGGCGTTCACGCTCTTCGTCGTCCCCGCGATCTACATGTTCATCGCAAAAAAGCGCACGAAGACCCGGCCGGACGATGACCTGCGAGCCGCGCTGGCACCCGCCCCGGTCGGCGCAGTGTAGGCGCGACCTACGCCCGTCGGCGAATCATCACCAGTCCCAGCGCCGCGACGCCCAGCAGGACGACCGTCGCGGGCTCGGGCACGGCGATCGTCGTGTAGCCAAGATCGCGCAGGAACGCGAGGTCGAGCTGGGTGATCGTCTTCCGGGTGCCCTGCGTGAGCGTGGGATCCATCGCGACCTCCTGGGGCAGCCCGGTCACGATGCTCGTGCTCATCGTGCCCTCGGCAATGTGCCCGCCATCGGTTGAAATAAGATTCGTCCCGGTGCCATTCAGCGTCATCGCGTTTTGCCCGCTCCAATTCGTGCCGTTGGCCTGGCTGTCCCAGGTGAAGGACGTGCCAACGCCAAGGGTGTGCAGGATTTCGTGCAGCGCCACGGAATAAAAGTCGGACTCGAGCGGGGCAGGGTTTGTGTTGATGTCAAAATGCCAGTTTGCATTCGAGTTCATCGTCACCACGCCCGCAATGGCTCCCGTTTGCAGTGTGTAATTCACGGTGGTTCCGCCCAGCGTGCTCGACGTATTGATCAAGTTCATCTGCGGGCCAACGCCCCGTCGCATCCCGGCGTTCGATGCCGCGACGGCGTTGTTCATTGCCGTGGGGAATTCGCCTTCGGTCGCGTTCGTGATGGAGACGTCCTCGCTAAATCCCACGCCCGAACCCTCGCCCAGCTCGGGGCTGCCCGCCGGCAGCGCTTCCGCGCCCACGTAGAGCCTGAAGTGATTCGCCGCCAACGAGAATGCAGGCACCGTTACGTTGACTGCCGTGTTGCTGGGGTTCGGAAAATCGAACCCCCAATCGATTTTTACCCTCGTCGGATCCATGGGATCGACGCCGAATTCACCGTTGTATATGTCTCCCGGCACCGCCGTGAGCGTGGATGTAATCGCATTTCCCACATCGGCCGCCGCCTGGATGAGCGCCGCCTTCGCCGCCGGGTTCAACGAAAAATACCCGCCGTCGTAGGTGTAATCGATGTCGATGACCAACGCCGGCGCGTTTGCCACCAGCATTCCCAGCCCTGCCAACCCCGCGATGAATCGCCTCATAGAACTTTCGCGCGAAAGTTAGTGGCTCCGCCCGGCCAGTCAACCCGCATCTTTGCGCTTGCCGCTCGGGTTTCATCGCTCACCATTCGGCGCAATGAAACGGATCGAGGAGGAGCATTTGCTGGCGGCGCTCCGGTGGCGATACGCGACCAAGCAGTTCGACCCCGCCAAAAAGATCGATCCCCGCACCTGGGCCGCGCTCGAGGAGACCCTCGTTCTCGCGCCCTCGTCCTTCGGCCTGCAGCCGTGGAAGTTCATCGTCATCACCGATCCGGCGGTGAAGGAATCCCTCGTCCCCCTCTCCTACGGCCAGCGCCAGATCGCCGACGCGTCGCACGTCGTTGTCTTCACAGTCAGGCATCCGGTCGATGCCGCCCATGTGCGCAGCCACATCGAGCGGACCGCCGCGGTGCATGGCACGCCGGTCGAAAACCTCGCCCGATTCGAGAACGTCGTGACGGAATTCCTCACGAATCCACCCCCCGGCCTCGACGTGCTCTCGTGGTCCACCCACCAGGTCTATCTGGCCTTCGGTGGATTCATGACCGCCGCCGCCCTGCTCGGCGTGGATACCTGCCCCATGGAGGGCCTCGATCCCGCGGCCTACGACAAGGCGCTCGGGCTGGAAGGCTCCGGCTATTTCACCGTCGCCGTATGCCCTTCCGGCTACCGCGCTGCCGGGGATAAATCCGCCTCCCGCGCCAAAGTCCGCTTCGCCAAAGATCAACTCATCACCCACATCCCCTCATGAATTCACTCAGCAAAGCCCTCATTCCCATCGCCGTCATCGTCATCCTTGCCCTGGCGCTGCTCAGCAGCCTTTTCGTCGTGATCGAGGCCGGCCACGTCGGCGTCGTGAAACGGCTCGGCGCCGTGCAGCCCGAGGCGCTCAAGGAGGGCTTCCACTTCAAGCAGCCCTTCGTGGATCAGATCGACCAGGTCGATATGCGCCTCCTCTACATCAACGCGAAGGCGACCGCCGCGTCGAAGGATCTCCAGACCGTTTCCGCCGAGGTAAACGTCGCCTTCTCGCTCAACGGCGCGCTCGCCCCGCTCGTCTATCAGCGAGTCGGCAGCACGGCCAATGTCGCCGCCGCCCTCGTGGAACCCGCCATCCAGGAATCCATCAAGGCCATCACCGCGCAATACACCGCGGAGGAACTGGTGACGAAACGCGCGATCGTCAAGCAGGCCATCCAACAGGCCATCACGACGTTCATTGACAATACCCTCAAGGAAAAAGGCATCGGCAACGCGGTGCAACTCGCGAATGTGGCGATCACCGACTTCGCATTCAGCGAGGAGTTCAATCGCGCCATCGAGGCCAAGGTGAAGGCCGAACAGGAAGCCCTCCGCGCCAAAAATGAAAAGATCATGCGCGTGACGCAGGCCGAGGCCTCCGCCGCCGAGCGCAAGCTCTCGGCCGACGCCGAGGCCTACAGCACCGAGGTCCAGTCAAAGGCCCGCGCCGACGCGATCAAGCGCGAAGCGGAATCGCTGCGCTCGAGCCCGGAGATCATCCAGCTTCGCGCCGTGGAAAAATGGGACGGCACCCTCCCCCGCATCCAGGGCTCGGGCGTGCTCCCGTTCATGAACATCGGCTCCCTCGGCGGCGAGCCGTCGCCGTCGCCGGCTCCGGCGGGAAATTGAGCGGCGACTTCCTGCGCACCGCGGATCGCGCGGCCGCTCTGGCTCGGGCGGCGGGAAATTTTTCGCTCCTCGGTCCGGTCACCGCGGAGGACCTGCTCGGCTGGGTCGCGATCGAACTGGGCCATACCGAAATCCTCGACGGCTTCCGGCCGTATGCCGCGCATCTCGCGCGCGCCGTCGCGCCGGCCTCGATCCTTCACGTGGTCAGCGAAAACACGCCGCACGCCGCGCTGCAAAGCCTCATCCGCGGCCTGCTGCTCGGCGCGCACAATCGGGTGAAGCTGCCCGCTGCGGACCTGCCCGAGGTCGATGCCTTCCGCGCAGCGCTACCCGACGCCCTCGCCGCGCGGATCGAGGCTTCGACCACCCTGCCCGATGCCTGGCTGCGCGAGGCGGAAGCGGTGGTGGTGTTTGGCAGCGATGAGACCATCGCGCATTTTCGCGCGCGCGTGCGGCCCGGCATCCTTTTTCAGTCGCACGGGCATCGCGTGAGCCTCGGCGTCGTGTTCGACGATCCGGCTTACGAATCCGTTGCCGCCGCCGCGCGCGATGTGTCGCTCTACGACCAGCGCGGGTGTCTCTCGCCGCACGACATTTACGTGAGCGAGGCGGGCGGGACCTCGGCCCGCACCTACGCCGCCCGGCTGGCGGAGGCGATGTCAGCGTTTAATGCGCACACGCCCCGCCGCACGCTCGGGATCGGCGGAGCGGCGGAGATCGCGGACTTGCGCGCGAGCTATGCGTTCCGCTCCGCGAACGATCTGCGCGTGCAATTATGGGCGAGCCCGGACTCGACTGATTGGACCGTGATCTACGAGGACGACCCGTGGTTCGCCACGTCGCCGCTCAACCGCGTCGTCTTCGTGAAGCCTCTGCCCTCCGACCTCGCGGGCACGCTCGCCCCGGTGCGCGTCTGGCTCGGAGCCACCGGCATCTGGCCGGCAACGGAGGAAAACGCGAACCGCATCGCCGCTTTCGGCGCGGCCCGCATTTGTCCGCTGGGGCGGATGCAGTTCCCCCCGGTGACGTGGCACGCGGAGGGCGGGCCGAATCTTGCGTCGCTCGTGAGATGGGTTGATTTCGAGCCGGCGGCGTAATATACCCGCCGCTCATATGGCCAAGGAAGAAGCCATCGTCAGCCAGGGCGTGGTTACCGACGTGCTGCCGGGAACGATGTTTCACGTGAAACTGGCGAACGGTCACGTCGTCCTCGCGCACATCTCCGGCAAAATGCGCAAGCACTTCATCCGCATCGTTCCCGGCGATGCCGTCACGGTCGAACTCTCGCCCTACGACCTCACGAAGGCGCGCATTACCTTCCGCGAATCGGGCGCTCCGCCGCGCGATCCCGGCGCGCAACCGCCGACGCCGTAGGACCGCGCCACATGCCCGGTCCCATCACTCCCCGGAACATCGCCGAGCTTTTCCGAGACGCTGCGGAGCGCTTCGGCGACTCCCCGGGTTTCGCATCGCGCAAAAAGGACGGCAGCTTCTCGTTCACCGGCTTTCGCGAACTTCACGAGCGGGCCGTCTGCGTCGCGACCGGACTCATCGACTGCGGCGTCGAGGCGCGCGAACACGTCGGCCTGCTGGCGGACAATCGCCTGGAATGGATCCTCTGCGACGGCGCCGTGCAGCTCTGCGGCGCGGCGGATGTCCCCCGCGGCACGGACGTGACCGAGTGCGAAATTCGCTACATTCTCGAGCACGCGGAGACGCGTATCGTGTTTGTCGAAAATGCCGCGACGCTCGACAGGCTCCGCCGCAGCGGCGCAGGGGGGCTTCGCACGGTGATCGTGATGGATCCCGCCTTCGCCGGCGCGGAGGGAACGCTGCGCCTCGCTGAAGTCGAGGCGCGCGGCCGTGAGCTGCGCGCGCAGGGCGACCGGCGCGTCGAGACGCGCATGGCGGCCATTCAACCAGGCGACCTCTTCACCCTCATCTACACCTCCGGCACGACGGGCACGCCGAAGGGTGTGCAACTCACGCATGCAAACATGGTCTCGCAGGTGTGCAACCTCCCGTTTTCGCTCGCGAACGGCGACGGCCGCGCCCTGTCGATCCTGCCCATCTGGCACAGCTACGAGCGCGTCTTTGCAATGATTTGCATGAGCTGGGGCATCTGCACCTACTACACGACGCTGCGCCATATCGCGGAGGACCTGCGCACCGTGCGGCCCACCGTGATGGCCTCCGCGCCCCGGCTGTGGGAGAGCCTTTACCAGAAGATTTTCGCGAACGTCGAAAAGGCCCCGCCTCCCCGCCGCGCGCTCTTCAATCTCGCCTATCGCAGCGCGGTGCGCGTGAAGCGCGCGCACCGCTTCTTCCTCGGCCAGCAGCTCGACGTCGCAGGCCGCTCGCTTCCGCAATCTCTCGCGCTCGCCGCGCTTCACCTCGCGAGTCTCGCAATCTACCTCATTCCGTATCGGGTGCTCGACCACTCCGTTCTGAAGAAGCTGCGCGCTGTGGTCGGCGGCGAATTTCTCGGCACCATCAGCGGCGGCGGCGCGCTTCAACCGCACGTGGACGAGTTTTTCAACTTCATCGGCATCCCCGTGCTCGAGGGCTACGGGCTCACCGAAACCGCGCCGGTGCTCGCCGTGCGCACCTGGAAAAGCCTCGTCATCGGCACGGTCGGCCCACTTTATCCCGAAACCGAAATTCGAATCATCGACCTCAACACCGGCGACGTGCTTTATCCGAACCCGCGTCGCCCCCACGGCGGACGCGGCCTGCGCGGAGAAATCCATGCAAAGGGGCCGCAGATCATGGTGGGTTATTACAAGGACCCCGAGGGCACGGCGCGCGTGCTCAAGGACGGCTGGCTGAATACCGGCGACATCGGCCTGATGACCTTCAATGGTTGCCTGAAAATCGTGGGCCGCTCGAAGGACACGATCGTCCTGCTGAGCGGCGAAAACGTCGAACCGCTGCCCATCGAGAACCGGCTCACGCAATCCGCGCTCATCGATCAATGCATGGTCGTCGGCCAGGATCAAAAATTTCTCGGCGCGCTCGTCGTGCCGCATTTGGACGCCTTTCGCACCGCCGGCCTTGCGGCGGACTCCGTGGCGGCGCTGGAGGAAAACTCCGTTGCCCGCTCGATGGTCGATGCCGAGATTCGGCGGCTCGTGGCCGCGGAGACCGGATTCAAGGCCTTCGAGCGGATCGTGGCATGGCGTTTCGTGCCGAAGCCGTTCGAAGTCGCAGACGAACTCACGGCCACATTGAAATTGCGGCGCCACATCGTGACCGACAAATACGCGCCGCTCATCGCGGCGATGTTCGCTTAGCGCTTCGGAAGCCGTGCCTCGATCCACGCGGTGGCATCGGCGACGACCTGCGCCGCGTCGAGGTCGAAGAGAAGCTGGTGGTAGCCTTCGGAGTAATGAAAATGCGTTTTGTCGCGGGCGTGGATTTTCTCGAAGAATTCGCGGGTCTGCCCCGCCAGCACAAATCCATCGTGGCCCGCCGAAAAAACGGCGACCGGCAAATCGAGCTCTGCCGCGGCGGGAAGCGCGGCCTCGATGAGATCGCCCATGCAGACGAGAAACTTCGCCGTCACGGGGCCGAGCCGATGCGGAGCGGTCTCGACGGCATGCTGGCGCTCGGGAATGCGCGTGAGCTGGAGCGGACCGGTGTTCCCGTTGACGAACCAATCGGACTTGATCCGCAAGCCGGGCGCGACCGTGGCCACGGCGCGCAGCAGCGACTTCATCCAATGCGGGTTTTTTTGAGCGAGGCCGACCACGGGAACGCAAAGCAAAAGGCCCGCGAGGCGCCGCCGCCACTCCGCGCGCGCCGCGGCTTGAATCGCGAGAAGCGAGCCCATGCTGTCCCCGCAAAGGAAAAGCGGCAGCCCTTCGTTGAACGACTGCGCCGTGAATTCCTCGAGGTCGGCAAGCATCCCCTCGAGGTCGAGCCATGCTCCGCGGCGCGACACGACGGGGTCGAGCCCCTGGCCGCGCAGATTCCAGGCCGCCAGCCCGATGCCGCGGGCAGACAGGGCTTCACCCAGCGGCGCAAAATCCTCCGCCCTGCAGCCGAGCCCATGCAACGCGACGATGCCCGCGCGAGGGGTCGCTTGTGGACACCACCGAACGCACCCGAGGCGGCTGCCATCCGGCGCAGTCCAGATTTCGGGTCGTCCGGTTTCGCTCACGGCTTTTCTGTTGCATGGTTCGGACCCTTCTGGGAAGCCTTTGCGCATGCGCATACCCCTTCTTCTCGCCGCCGTCTCATTCCTCACCCCGCTGGCCGCCCATGCCGGGCGACTCGACATTGCCGTGATGCAATTCACCGACCCGCGCGATCCCACCGCGATGGCGCAGGCGCTCAATGGCGTGGACCTCGCACAAATCACGGATTCGGACCGCACCGAGACGAATGTTCCCGCGCTGCGCGGCGGCTATGTGGTCTTCACTCAAACTCTGGCTGTTTCTCCCGGTGGCAAATTCGCCAGCACGACGCGTCTGACCAACCAGCGCGCGGATGTTTCCGGCTCCCTCAACGGTTCCCGGCTTTCCGTTAGCATCCGGATCCTCGAAGGCGTCAAAATTGGGCTGAGAAAATTTCGCGAGAGCCTCTACACGGGATCTGCTTCGGTCGCCGGTGGTGTGCCCCAGCTCATCTCGGTTGCCCAGCGCATTGGAAAAACGCAAACCGCGATCAAGGGTCGGGCGACCATCGTCTCCTACAATTACACGACGATTATCGCGGCGCGCTACACCCCCTGAAGCGGCGCGGTTCAGCACCGTGTGCGTTGGGGGTAAAATGTTAATAACTGGTGAATTATTGAGCGTGCTTGTGCGGAAATGCCCTTCGCGAGGCGTTTATCGGCAGGTGGGCGCAAGACCTGCGAAGTCATTCACATCGTCAAATGGGCGTGGAACAGGCTTGAAATCACAGAGGAACAAGTTTTTGCCCATCCATTCACATCCTTAAGATTAAGAAGAATGGGACAGCCAAAAAATCATTAATCTTCTAGCTGTGAACAAGTCGGTGACGAACGGTAAAGGCCTTTCGCCACGGTTCTTCAATAGCGCAGAACCCGGGCGAGGAAATTCCGAACCGTCGGATTTTTTGCTTCGCCGAAAATGCGCTCGGGTGCATCGACTTCCTCGATCGATCCGCCGGAGATAAAGGCGACGAGATCCGCCGTGTGCCGGGCAAATCCCATCTCATGGGTGACAAGGATCATCGTGCGATTTTCCGAGCGAAGCGTGGCGAGGAGCTCGAGCACCTCGGCGGTCATTTCCGGATCGAGGGAGGAGGTAGGTTCGTCGAAAAGCAGAAACTTCGGCTGGATGGCGATGGCCCGGGCGATGGCCACACGCTGACGCTGGCCGCCGGAAAGCGTGGCGGGGCGTTTGTGGGCGTGATCCGCGAGTTGGAAGCGGGCGAGGGCATCCATCGCGCGTGTGGTGGCCATGGAAGGCGAAAGCCCATGAACCTCGGTGAGGGCGAGCCGGATATTATCGAGAGCCGAGAGATGCGGGAATAAATTGAACGCCTGAAAGACGATGCCGATCCGGGCGCGATAGCGGCGAAGCGCCGGGGACTCACCGGGAATGGGTTCGCCGTCAATGGTGATCGTGCCGGCATCCGGAGCGATCAAGCCGGCCAAAAGCCGGAGGAAGGTGGATTTCCCGCCACCGGAGGGGCCGATGAGCGCGAGCGTATGGGGGAACTCGATGGTCGAGGTGATGCGATTGAGAACCGTCTGCCCGCCGAAGCGCTTGGTCACGCCGTGCAGCTCAACTTTCATAATGAAATTGGCGTTCGAGCAGTCGCGATAGGGCGGAGATCGGGAGGGTCAAAATGAGATACCCGATCCCGAGCGGGACGAAGCTCTCGAGGGTGCTGTAGGTTGCCGAGTTTACCTGGAGAGCGCCTTGGGTGAATTCCGGAAGCCCGATCACGGAGAGGAGCGAGGAGTCTTTGATCAAAGAGGCGAACTGGCCCGCAAGCGATGGCAGGACCTGGCGGATGGCCTGTGGAAAAATGACGAACCGATAGGTTTGGAACGGCGAGAGGCCGATTGCGCGGGCGGATTCAAGTTGAGAGGCGCCGACGCTTTCGATGCCGGAGCGGATCATTTCGGCGAGATAGGCGGAGCTGAATCCGGATAGAACCAGGGTTCCCACGAGGAGGCGGTCGGTGATGTTGAAATGGTCGGCGACGACATACCAAAAGAACAAAATCTGCACGAGGAGCGGCGAACCGCGGATCAGTTCGATGTAGAGCAGCGCGAGCGAGCGGAGGGGCAGGAATGTCGAGCGGCGCGCAAGGGCGAGCAGGACGCCGGCTGCCGTGCTGAGCGCGAGGGCGGCGAGGGAAATGCCGATGGTGAGGAGCCAGCCCTGCCAGAAAACGGCCCGGTAGCGCCAGATCGCGGACCAGTTCGAGGTGGAAGCCGCGAGCAGGCCCCAGCAGATCGCGGCGAGCGCGGCGGCGAGGACGAGGACCGTGGCGATGCGCACCCAACGGGGGGAGGGAGCCTGCGGCCGGTCGAAGAAGAGCGGAGCGATCACGCCTTTTTTTATCGGGTGATGATGGGCTTCGGCACGCGGGCGAGGATTTCGACAATCTGTGTCGGGACGGCGTCGCGCGCGCGGGGAAATCGATGAGTAACGCCGTTGAACACGAGCTTTGGATTGAGAAAATCGTTGTCGGCCGTCATGAGGAGGCGGAAGTGCTGCGGCGATTTTGGCGGCAGGAGGGTGAGGCCCTCCCATTTGGCGGCGAGAGATTTTGCGGAGATGCCGAAGGGCGGCGTGAGATCGGGGAGATTGAAGAGCAGTGTCTTACGGACAAAGGATACCGGCGCATGGCGCGAGAGCGGCTTGAATGCAGGGTGCCCGGGCAATTGGTCATACGGCCGGCCGGGCAGGGAGAGCAGGTTGGTCGCGCCGGACAGGTTCGCGATCCAGACCGATTTGTAGCGGGCGACCGTCGGCTTGATGGGTCCGTCGCGGCCGAGCCCGTCGCGCTCGAGGACGAGCAGGGTGTGATCGTTCACCACGGCGAGGTCGTTCACCGAGAGGTCACGGAACCCCAGGCGGGGCTTTGCGGCTGCGGGATTCCACGGCTGTGGATCGGCGAACGCGTAGGCATATTCCGCCAGCGGAGCGCCGGTGCGAAGATCGAGAATGACCACCCGGGTCGTGCCGGCGGGCCTGCCGCCATCCTGCACGAGCGCGCTTTGCAGGATGAGGATGGCGCGTTTTCCGTCCGGCAGGATTCCCATTGCCTCCGCGCCGCGGTTGTCATCGCGGCCGGATCGCAGGTTGGGCGCTGGACGATAATCCGGCCGGCCGTCGCGGCCACGCGGCCGAAACCATTCCGGCAGCGGGATGGCGCGCAAGAGGTGGCCCGATCGGTCGAATTGCATGAGCGCGGGCCCGTATTCGTCGCTCACGTAGAGGGTGCCGTCGGGGGCGGTGGAGATGGCTTCCGGATCCAGGCAGCGACTGCCGTCGCGCAGCGGTTTTGAGCGGGTGCCCGCAAGCAGTCCCGTGAAGGGCTTTTCCTCCGCGTCCCGAAAAAGAATCGTCTGCTCGATCTTGTAGTCCAGCCGCTTGGGGTCTGCGGCATTTCGTGTGAAGCGGATGCGGTAGCAGCGCGGGCGGTAGTCGATGGCGCCGTCCCCGGCGCCGCGGTCGGGCATCATGAAGACGCTGCGGGTTTTCGCGTCGTAACAAACGGCGGAGCCGAGTCCGCCGATGGTATCGCCGAGCGAGTCCACCGCGTTGGGCGGAATCTCGCCAAAGGCCTGCACCGCGACCTCGGCGCGGAGCGGACTGGCGAGGAGGAAGGCGATCCAGAGAGGGCGGAGAGGAGCACAGATATTCATGAATCTGCGAAAATCCGCGCGGATCGGCGGGTTACGAATGGATCGCGTGCCCCTGCGTGGCGTGCGCCGCTTCGTGGACGGCCTCGCTGAGCGTCGGGTGCGCGTGAATGGTCGCGATCAGCTCCTCGTAGGTCGCCTCGAGATTGATGGCGAGACCAAGCTCGGCGATCATTTCCGTGGCATCGGCTCCGATGATGTGCGCGCCGAGGATTTCGCCGTGTTTCTCGCCGACGATGAGCTTTACAAAGCCGTCCAGTTCGCCGATGGCGCGGGCTTTGCCGCTGGCCATGAATGCGAATTTGCCGACTTTGTATTGGAGACCTTTTTCCTTCGCGGCCCGCTCGGTAAGGCCGATGCTGGCGACCTGCGGGTGGCAATAGGTGCAGCCGGGGAAGATCGTGACCTTCTTCGGTTTGAAGCCTGGAATGAACATGCCCTCGACGGCCTGCACAGCCTCGTAGCTCGCGACGTGGGCGAGCCACGGCGGGCCGATGATGTCGCCGGCGGCGTAGATGCCCTTGAGCGTGGTCTCGTAGCGGTCGCTCGTCTGGATGTAGCCGCGGTCCGTGAGGCCAATCCTGAGGGCTCCGCCGGGTAGCACGGGGGCGACGCCGATGGCGACGAGCGCGAGATCGGCCTCGAACGTTTTCTCCTCTCCCTTCGGATCGGCCACGGTGATTTTCACGCCGGTATCGGTGGTTTCGGTTTTGGTCGTCTTGTGATTCGGGAGGAGCGTGAGGCCCTGCTTGGTGAGGGATTTTTCCAACGCAACGGAGACTTCGGTATCCTCGACGGGCAGGACATTCGGGAGCATCTCGACGACGGTGACTTTCGTGCCGAAGGCGTTCCAGAAATATGCGAATTCGATGCCGATTGCTCCGGCGCCGATGACGATGGCCGATTTCGGTTGTTCCGTGAGCAGGAGCGCTTCCTTGGAGCCGATGACGGTCTTGCCATTGAATGGAAAGCCCGGCATGGGACGCGAGACGCAGCCAGTGGCGATGAGGATGTTCTTGGCGGCGTGCGTCTCCTCCTTGCCGTCGGCGAGTTTGACCTTCACTTCGCCGGCTTTCTCGAGCGAGGCGGTGCCGCGGATGAAGTCGATCTTGTTTTTCTTGAAGAGGTAGTCGAGGCCGGCGGAGCCTTTCTCGGAGACGTCGCGCGAGCGCTTGATGATCTTCGCCCAATCGTAGCTGAGCCCTTCGATCTTGAAGCCGAATTCCGCGGCGCGGTGCTTCATGTCGTGGTAGAATTCGGCGTTTTTCAGGAGCGCCTTGGTGGGGATGCAGCCGTAGTTGTTGCAAGTGCCGCCGCCGCGTTCGAAATCGACGACCGCGACTTTTTTACCGAGCTGCGCGGCGCGAATGGCTCCGACATATCCAGCCGGTCCGGCGCCGATGACGAGGAGATCGTAGTTGGCCATGAGTGGGACAGGATTAACGGGATTGGCAGGATTTACAAGGACTGGTGAGAGGGCAAGGGCGCGCGGCTTGACACGTGCATACGCCAGCGGCACACGAGTGGGCGTAGTTTGGGCCAAACGGAGGTCGAGCCGTGAATATCAAAGGCGGCGTGCGGGGCCGCACGCCCTCCCCGACAAATCAAAACAGGATTCTCAGCACGGAGACCCCGCCGTAGCAGACGGCGATCCACAGGCCGTTGGCCGCGAGCCAGCTTGCGAGGAAGATGGTCCAGTCGCGTCCGTTCCTCCCGGTGTAAGCGTCGCACCGCAGATACGCCGTGGTGATGAAGGGGTCGTATTTCACGGACAAGACCACGAAGGCGACGCCGTCGCCTCGCGAGACCAGCCAGTGCCCGCCGCCAGCGCGAGGCGCCTTCGTAGCGCCGCAGAGTTTGACGAATTCGAGGCCCAGCCAGTTGCGGCCCAGTCGGTCGTAGAGCCGCAGCAGAAACAGGCAGAAAACCAGCGAGAGCAGCGTCATGATCGCCCCGCTCGCCCATGGCCCGAGCTTCCAGATCACGAAGGGATAGAGCGCGTAGTCGAAGGCCTTCCACGCGAGAAACCCGGTGGCAAGTTCCGCATATCGTTTCCCGGGAGGGCGAGGCTCCCGCCGAGCCGTGGAAGTCTTCATCGCATCATGCAGAGTTGCGTCTTTCCTTGTGGCGTGTAGGTAAGGGGCATGACGCTCACCGCCGTATCCGGTGCTCACCACATACGAGGGATCGGTGGCTCATCCCTAAATTGCCCTGTGTGTCGGGGAAAGAAGCCGTCAAGGCACTGTCGAGACTCGGATTTGTGTTTGTCCGGCAAAAAGGTAGCCATGCCATCCTTCGCAGAGGCGCTTCGGGTTGTGTTCCGGAATCCTTTTTCCGGAATCCTTTCGGCAGGGAATGGAAGATATTACCGCCGGCCGGGTGATAGAGATGGAAACAGCCCTACGAGAGACGCCTTCCGCTGATCCGAAGGCATGATCTATCGGTTCCGACTCAGCGAGACGTTCTTGAAAAAATTCTAGGCACTTTCCCTCGCACAAAAGCCACCACGCGGCGGCTTGGGAGATTTTTAAAAGCGATCCCTTTGATCCCCGGCTGGGCACTCATCGCATTCATAGCCTGAGTGCGCGTTACGGCCGAACGACTCATTCCGTGGTGGTTGAGGGCGACCTGCGCGTGGTTTTTTTATCTGGAAGGCGGCACGGTTTGGACGGTGGATATCGGCAGTCACGCGATTTACCGGAAGGGGAGGGCGAAGCTCCCGCTGAGCCGTGGAATCCTCCGTCATTAAAAAGCCGGCTCGGCGGGAGCCTCGTCCTCCCGGTTTTTCCCGGATGGCCCCGTCACGAGCGGCTTGATTCGGACGTTGCGCTCTGGTCGCTGGACCGGAGACTGGCGCTGACGGCGCGACGGCTCGGTGTGCAGTGGCCAGTTTTTTATTTCAGCCGATCTTCGGGGACGCCGTAATCCCGAAGCGCCTTCTTTAGCCGCTCCGCCTGCTGCTTTGTGCGGCTAGCGAAGAGGAAAGGTGCGTGCGAGTCGTCGATTTGGTGAATGGTCGCGTGGGTTGAAAGGGCTCGGGGATTCATTTGGAGAGAAATCATGCCGCCCGCTCATCCGCCGCGTCTCGACACTGTGCGTTCCGCAGTGCGCTCCGTCTGCGAGCATCGCCCCGTAGCGCGCGTGGAACTTTTTGGCTCTGTTGCCAGGGGCACGCCTCGGGTGGGCAGTGATGTGGATTTGCTGGTGGAATTTGCTTCACAGGCCAAAGTCGGACTCCTCGAGATGGGAGCGCTGAAGGAAGAGCTCGAAGAGCGGTTGGGCTGCCTTGTGGACCTGCTCAGCCGGCCTGCCGTGCTCCAAGGCCGCAGTGCCATCTGCCGTCGCGCGATTCTAGCCAATCCGCTGACCATCTATGCTCGATGGAAAGCAGGAAGGCTTGCTGCGCGATATGCTGGACTCGGCGAACGCCATTGGCGCCTACCTGCCAAAAAAGGCTGCCGGCTTGGCAGCCATCGGAACGTGGGGAGAAGAGGGGCGGTCTTCCTACGCCCCTGCGGATTCTCATAAATGAAGGGCGAGGTTTTCCAGGGGGATGTTTCGGTGTCAAGCTCGAACCGGCCCCGGCGGTGAACGCGATACGGCTAAAAAATCGGTTCGGCGGGGGGCCTTGCCCTCCGGGGGGCTAAAACAGCATCAGTGCCGGATTTTCGATGAGCTTGCGGAGCGCGGCGAGGTATTCGGCTCCGACGGCGCCATCGACGACGCGGTGGTCGCCGCTCAGCGAGACGCTCATGCGCTGGCCAATGACGATTTCGTCCTTCGCGTTGACGATGGGTTTTTTGACGATGGCGCCGACGGCGAGGATCGCGGCCTGCGGCGGATTGACGATCGCGTAGAATTGCTCGATGCCGTAGGCACCGAGATTCGAGACAGTGAGCGTGCCGCCGGAGAATTCCTCGGGCTTGAGCTTTTTGTTGCGGGCGCGTTTCGCAAGGTCCTTCACCGCAGCGCTGATCTCGCGGAGCGAGAGCGACTGGGCGTTGCGGATGACCGGGGTCACGAGGCCGTCATCGACGGCGACGGCGACGCAGATATTGACGCTGCCGTATTCCACGACATGGTCGCCGCCCCATGCGGAGTTCACCTTCGGGCACTGCTGCGCGGCGCGCGCGACGGCGAGGAGGACGAAATCGTTGACGGTGATCTTCGGCTGGCCGCCGGCCTCGTTGGCGGTGTTGACCTCGGCGCGCAGGCGCATGAGCGGAGCGGCATCGACTTCGATCGAGAGGTAGAAGTGCGGAATCTGCGTCTTGCTGGCGAGCAGGCGGTCGGCGATGACGCGGCGCATGCCGGAGAGCTCGATGCGGCGCTCTTCACCGCCCGTCTTTTCGAGCCGGATCGGTGCGGGCACGTCGGCGGATTTGGGAGCGGAACCGGACTCGGGCACGTCCTTGGCGACGATGCGCCCGTCCGGCCCGGAGCCGGCGACGCCGTCGAGGCTGACACCGCGCTCGGCGGCGATTTTTTTCGCGAGCGGCGAGGCTTTGACCCGACTGCCTGTGGGAGGGGCAGCGGGGGTTGGCTCGGTCGTTGGAGCGGTGGATTTTGGCGCGTCCTTGACGGGTGCGGCGGATTTTGCCTCCGATTTTTCCGCGGGCGCGTCTGCGACTTCACCTTCATCGAGAATGAGCGCCATCCTCTGGCCGACGCCAATCTTGCCGCCGTCTTTGACTAAGATTTCCTTCAACACGCCTTCGTCGAAGGATTCCATTTCCATCGTCGCCTTGTCGGTCTCGATCTCGGCGAGGATATCGCCCATTTCGATGCGATCACCCTCCTTCTTGAGCCAGCGAGCGACGGTGCCCTCGGTCATGGTGTCGCTCAATTTGGGCATGTTGATAAATGGCATGGCGGCGGGATCGAATGGTAAAACGGAGGGGAGGCTAGAGAATTTCCAGGGCCTTGGCGACGATGCGCTCGACCGTGGGGAGCTGAAGCTTCTCGACTTCCGGGCTGTAGATGGCCGGGGCGTCGAGGGTGCAGACGCGGCGAATCGGGGCGTCGAGCTCGTCGAAGATTTTTTCCTGGATCATCGTCGCGACCTGGGCGGAGACGCCGCAGAAGGGCTTGTTCTCATCGACGAGGACGACGCGGTGCGTCTTCGCGACAGAATTCAGGATCGCCTCTTCATCAATCGGACGGATCGAACGCAGGTCGATGACTTCGGCCTGGATGCCCCTCTCCTCGGCGAGCTGCCCGGCGGCCTGGAGCGCGGTGAGCGCCGCGCGGCCGTGGCCGATGAAGGTGATGTCCGCGCCTTCGCGCTTGACGTCGGCTTTGCCGAGCGGGATGAGATATTCCTCGTCGGGCACTTCGCCTTTCTCGCCGTAGAGCAGCGTATTTTCCATGAACATGACCGGGTCATTGTCGCGGATCGCGGTCTTCATGAGCCCCTTCGCGTCGTAGGCGGTGGCGGCACTGACGACCTTGAGGCCGGGGATGTTCGCGAGCCAATTTTCGGGCGTGTGCGAGTGGGTGGCGCCGACGCTGGTGCCGCCGTTCGCCGGTCCGCGAATGACGATGGGGCAATTGATGAGGCCGCCGGACATGTAGCGCACGCAGCCGGCGTTGTTGATGATCTGGTCGTAGGCGACGGTGCAGAAGCTCCAGAACATCAGCTCGACGATGGGCCGCAAGCCGAGCATGGAAGCGCCGACCGCCAGGCCGATGAAACCGGCTTCGCTGATGGGCGCATCGACGAGGCGCTTGTCGCCGTATTTCTGCCAGAGGCCGCGGGTGACCTTGTAGGCGCCGTCGTATTCGGCGACTTC
Organism: Terrimicrobiaceae bacterium; assembly: GCA_028713285.1. Classification (GTDB taxonomy): domain Bacteria; phylum Verrucomicrobiota; class Verrucomicrobiia; order Chthoniobacterales; family JAATET01; genus JAATET01. Next base: position 77,405 of record JAQTOP010000002.1, on the reverse strand, counting down.
CTCGCCGATCAGAAAAACGTTCGGATCGCGCTCGATTTCCTCGGCGAAGGCCTCGTTCAGGGCGTCACGATATTCGATGAGTGGCATAAGGCAATGAACGGGCGCAGGACTCAGTCGTTGAAGAAATGGCGGCCCGTGCGGCCGGCTTCGGTCTGGCGGTCCACCTCGAAATACACGTCCTGCTGCACGGCTTCGACGGTCGGCACCGGGCTTTCCTCGGCAAACTTGACAGCGGCAGTCGCTTCGGCGCGGGTTTCCTTGTCGATGGCGTCGGCTTCCTCGGCGGCGACGACGCCCTCCTCAATGACGCGGCGACGCCAGACCAGCACCGGGTCGTGGAGGTTTTTGTATTTTTCGATCTCCTCGGCGGTGCGGTAACCGCCCTTGTGCTTGGCGTCGGCGACGGAGTGGCCGTAGTGGCGGTAGGTATCGATCTCGAGGACGGTGGGACGGGACTCGTTGTGCGCGCGCTCAATGGCAGTCCAGGTCTTGGCGCGCACTTCGTAGATGTCCTCTCCGTTTGCGATGTCCCACACGATGCGAAATCCGTCGGCGCGTTCGGCAAGGCAATTCCTGAAGGCCGAGGAGCGGTCCAGGCTCGTGCCCATCGAGTAGCGATTGTTCTCAATGATATAGATCACCGGGAGGTCCCAGAGCGACGCGATATTGAAACTCTCGTAAACGACGCCCTGGTTCACCGCGCCATCGCCGAGGAAGGCGAGGCAGGAACCGGTGAGGCCCTTATATTTCACGGCAAAAGCGAGGCCGAGGCCCAGCGGTATCTGACCGGCGACGATGCCGTGGCCGCCCCAGTAATTCTTGTCGGGAGCGAAGAAATGCATGGAGCCGCCTTTTCCCTTCGAGCAGCCGGTGGCCTTGCCGAAGAGCTCGGCCATGCATTCGTTCATGCCCATGCCAACGGCGAGGGCGTGACCGTGATCGCGGTAGGCGGTGATGACGTGGTCGTTCTCTCCAAGGAGCGAACAGGTGCCGACCGCGACGGATTCCTGGCCGATATAGAGGTGGAGGAACCCCCCCATCCTGCCTTCGTTGTAGTGTTTAAGGGCGACACGCTCGAAATTGCGAATCGAATACAACTGCCGCAAAAGTCGGACCTTGTCCTCCGCGGTGAGCGAGGCATTGATGGGCGCTTTCGCGTAGTCCACCGGGCTGACTTCGACTTCGGCTGGGGTTTCGGTCATAATTTCGGATAGGCGGATGATGGGCGGCCGCGGAATCAGAGAGCACAAAGAGTTCCAAGCCAGCCATGGAATATCTCCCGGCGCCGCCCGCCTTGGCAACAGGGAAAAACGCGAAATCCTCGCCCGGCGACCTTTTGAGGAGCCTTGAAACGGCGGCGGCGCTTGTGCGCCGATTCGTGTGAGCGGCGCTTATTGCGCCTGCGCTTTCCGAAACTTTTCCAGCTTTGGCTCAATGACCGCCGCGCTGTAGGGATAATCCGGATTATTTTTGTAGAAATCCTGATGGTATTTCTCGGCGGGATAAAACGCTTCGAGCGGCTTGATTTCGGTGACGATGGGATCCTTGAAGTCCTTTTGCGCGGCGGCCTTCGAGCGCTCGGCGATTTCACGTTCCTCGTCGTTCTGCGTGAGAATGATCGAGCGATACTGGGTGCCGACATCCGCGCCCTGGCGGTTCGAGGTGGTCGGGTCGTGGGCCTTCCAAAACAGGTCGATCACCTTCTCGTAGGAGATTTTCGCGGGATCGTATGTAATGCGGACGACCTCGGCATGGCCGGTGCGGCCCGTCGAGACTTGCTCGTAGGTGGGATTGGGGGTCGTGCCGCCCGCGTATCCGGAAACGACTGACTCGATGCCGGGGAGGCCTTGGTAAAGTGCCTCTACGCACCAGAAGCAGCCTCCTCCTACGACGGCGGTCTTGTGCATGGCATTCATATCTTCAGCGCAAGCGGTGAATAGTGCGCCTACCGCAAGCGCGGTGGCCAGTAGCCGGAACTTCATGCTCTGTAGAGGCGCGCACCGGCGATTTATTCCCGCACTACCAGTGCTCGATGAGCATCGTGAGATCGCCCACGAGCGTATCGATTTTTTTAAGGTCCTTTCGGCGGCCTTTCTCGGACTTGATTGAAAACTTGCGAAGCAGGGTGAGCATGTCGCGCAGGTCGCGTAGTTTCGCCGGGGCAATTTTGGTCTTGGTGGTCTGCTTTGCGGTGGATTGCTGGATGAGGCCGATTTCCTCCTCGATTCGGCTCGCATAGGCCTGCAACGCGGATCGGAATTCGATTCGCAGGATATCGAGCTCTTCGATTACCGATTTTGCAGGGGATGCCTCCTCCGGTGGATTCGAGTCCATCAATCAAAATACAAGCAGCTCTCCGCGCGTGACGCAAGCGCGGGCCTTTGACGACTCGATTCCGCCGCGCGCGAAGGTATGAGACAAGGAATGTCCAATGCGCTTCGGAGCTTGTTTTGCGAGTGACCGTCGGCATAATCCACGAAAGTGGAAATCGAGCAATGGGTTGCAGTGGCACGGGCAGCGCGCGAGCGGGCGTATGCCCCGTATTCGCAATTCAAAGTGGGCGCGGCTTTGGTCGCGCGCGATGGCCGCGTCTTTCCGGGATGCAATGTCGAGAATGTCAGTTTTGGACTCACGATGTGCGCGGAACGCGTGGCCCTTGGCCGCGCCATCACGGATGGTGTGCGGGAATTCGCCGCGATCATCATCCTTGCCGATACCGATCAACCGGTCAGCCCATGCGGGGCGTGCCGGCAGGTACTCGCGGAGTTCGATCCGGGGCTGGAGATTCACCTTTGCACAATGAGGGGCGGCCGCGAGCGATTTAGTTTGGGTCAGCTCCTGCCCCGAGCCGCCACGGGGATTCTGAACCGCTCCTGATGTTCCACGTGGAACTGAGGATGAGAGTTTCCCTTTCCGCAATCCTTGGGCTACTTTTCCGGCTGGCGACATGTTTTCTTATCCGAAGCCATACGACGTAATCGTGATTGGAGCCGGCCATGCCGGTATCGAGGCGGCGCTTGCTGCCGTGCGGCTGGGATGCGAAACGTTGCTGCTGACTCAGAATGCGGACACGATCGGCCAGATGTCGTGCAATCCGGCCATCGGTGGCCTGGCCAAGGGGCACATGGTGCGGGAGATTGACGCGTTGGGCGGGGCGATGGGGCTGAACGCGGATGCAACAGGAATTCAGTTCCGCATGCTCAATACGACCAAGGGGCCAAGTGTCCGCGCGCCGCGGGCGCAGTGTGACAAGAAGGCCTACCAATTTCGTCTGAAGGCCCAGCTTGAAGCGACCCCGCTGCTCGATCTCAAGCAGGGCAATGTGACGCGCCTGATCCTGCAGGGAGACGCGGTTGCTGGAGTCGAAACGAGTTTTGGCGTTGCCTTTACGGGGCACGCGGTTGTCGTCACTACGGGAACGTTCATGCGGGGCCTCTTGCATGTGGGGCTGCGAAACCAGTCCGGCGGTCGAATGGGCGACACGGTGTCAACCTTCAGTGATTGCCTGCGCGAATTGGGCTTCGAAGTGGCGCGCTTCAAGACGGGCACTCCGTGCCGGCTGCTGGCAAACACCATCGATTTCGAGAAGTGTCAGGAACAGATCGGCGATGATCCGCCGCCCCGGTTTAGCTTTCTTCCTGGGGATCTCGCGATCAACGATTCGGAACTGTTTACTCTCAATCGCATGAAGGACGGGAAGTTCCACGTGGAACAAATCCCCTGTTGGATCACCCACACGAACGCCCAAACGCACGACATCATTCGAGAGAATCTGCATCAATCGCCACTTTACTCGGGTCGTATCGAGGGCGTGGGCCCGCGCTATTGTCCCTCGATCGAGGACAAGGTCGTAAAGTTTACCGAGAAAACGAGTCACCAACTCTTTCTGGAGCCGGAGGGTCGCCACACGGGCGAAGTGTATGTGAACGGAGCGTCCACCAGCCTTCCCTATGACGTGCAGTATCGATTCATTCGCAGTGTGCGGGGCCTCGAACGCGCGGAGATCCTTCGCCCCGGCTACGCAGTGGAATACGATTACTGCCCGCCCACCCAGCTTCAACGCACTCTGGAAACGAAGCGCGTGCCGGGACTCTATTTCGCCGGCCAGATCAATGGCACGTCAGGTTACGAGGAGGCCGCGGCCCAAGGTCTGGTCGCCGGAGCAAACGCGGCGCTCAAGCGGTTGGGGAAAGCGGAATTCGTCCTTGCCCGATCGGAGGCTTACATTGGGGTTCTCATCGACGACCTGGTTACGGTCGGCACGCTGGAACCCTATCGGATGTTCACCAGCCGGGCAGAATACCGCCTGCTTTTACGCCAAGACAACGCCGACTTTCGGCTCACCGGGCGCGCGACAGGCTGCGGACTGGCGAGCCCTGAACGCCAAAAACATTTCGAGCGAAAGAAACTTTTGCACAATGAATTGCTCGGAAAGCTTCAACGATGGCGGGTCGATGGAATTCCTCTTTCGCTCTGGTTCAAGCGTCCCGAAAATCGGCGGCAGAATCTTCCATCGGCAATTCGGTCCGAATTCCCCGATCCGATCTGGGATCTCGTCGAAACGGATCTCAAGTATGAGGGATATATCCACCGGCAGGAGGAGCAATTGGCTCGCGCAGTTCGCCACGAAAGACGCCCCATCCCCACCGGACTCGACTATTGCCAGATCCGCGGTCTGCGGCGGGAAGCGGTTGAAAAGCTCGCAGCGATCCAACCAGCGACTTTGGGCCAGGCATCGCGAATCAGCGGGGTTACACCGGCCGATTTAAGCCTGCTGGCAGTGTGGCTCGGACGGGGCTACCGCGAACTTATTCCCGAATAGCCTCGATCAGCGCCGGCAGAGCGCTCGCCCGTGAATCCGGGTTCAAAAGGAGGGCCGTGACAATCTCCACGGGCGACCCGCTCCATGTCAGACGTTTGCAGTCCAACCCACCCCGGTCTGCTCCGGTACAAACGCAGATTCCCAAGCCGAGCGAAGCCTGCCAAAAGCGGTCCTGGAGACTGGTTGGGCCCAAAAGAACCGACACTTTGATGTCTGCCGCCTCGATTTGATCGAGCAGGCTTCGCTCGCCGGGGGTTCGTTGCTCAAAAGGGGAAAGGATCAGGGTTTCACCGACAAGGTCCGCCGGGACAAACTCATTTCGATCGCTTAGTCGGTGTTTGGGGTGAACGGCGACTTGCACGGGGCTTCGCTCGAGCGGAATGGCCTCCGATGGCAGGTCGATCGTGGAAAACTCCGTGATCATCCCATCAGCCCCTTCCCTGGCACGAGTCAAACGGGCTCCGTATTCCGCCCGCCGAACATGGAGTCGCAGTCCCCGGTGTTTGCGCAAAAATTTCCGCAGTCGGCGTGTCAGCCTCTCCGAAAGCGCACCGTCCGTCCAAGCGAGGGACACTTCGCCGGCACGACCTTCCACATGATCCTGAACGTGTCGAATCGCCTGATCCGCTCGTTCAAGAACATCCCTGGCGTGGACTAAGAACAGGTGCGCGGAAGGAGTCAGCTCGATACGACGGTTTCTCCTGTTGAAAAGCTGACACCCTATTTCCTCCTCAAGTTTGCGGATCTGAACGCTCAAGGGCGGCTGTGCCATGCCCAAATGCCGCGCAGCTTCCGTGAAATTTAAACGTTCCGCCACCGCCACGAAATATCTCAAATGCCGCAATTCCATACCGATTAAGTATGATAACGACCTATGAAATACCCGGCAAGCCCAAAGAATGTCGCGAGATGGGTGCTGGACAAAGCAGCAAGGCCGGCTAGGATCAACAGGCGTGCCCCTTAAGTTGCTTTGTGTTGTCGCCGTGGCAATTGCCGCGGCTGGTTCTGGAAATGCGCAGACCGGCGGTGACGGGACGGTCATTGATAAGGCTGCTCTGATCAAGGAGTTGAAGGCAATTCAAGCGAAGCAGGCGAATACCCGCCGCGAGCGCTTTGATTCTCTGGCTGTGAAGCTGCTCGCGGCCGCGAAATCTGACGACAGTGCGGTCCGGCTTTACGCCGACTCGGTGCATGACGCCGATTTTTCGGCGAACTCAGGCGATTCGTATCGCTTTCAAACCTGGCGCGAGAATAACAAAGCGTTGCTCACCAAGAATAAGGCGTTCGCCGCGGCGGCGCGATTACATTTGCGTTATCTGGCGATCAGTCTCAAGCGCGCAGCGGATTCCGACGGCAAGCCGCCTCTTGCCGAACTTTGGGATTACGTGACGGCGTTGTCGGGAGCACTGAGCGAGTTTGGGGGTGAGATGACAGCGACGGACCCCGGCAGGGCGATGCTTGATCGACCGATCACGTCGAGTCCGATTGTTCGCGCAAATCTGCTGACGGGCGAACTTGAAAAGTTGCACGATTGGGAGATGACCGCCGGCTCGCTGGAGGGAATCCTCGAAAAGGATATTCGGACTTCGCTTCGTGCGCAGAAGGACCCCCATCTACTGGATACCTGGAAACTCCAGATCGAATTTCAGAGCGCAAACGCCGAAAAGTCCCGGGGCGACGTCCAGCGCGACACCTTTGCGCAAGTGGAATTCCCCAGGCTCCTCTGGCGTCAGGCGCGAGACATGATTGTGATCGACGAGGCCAATCGGGGGCTCCTTGAAATGACAAAGCTTGTTCGCGCGTATCCCACGCATCCCGACCTTGCGGCCTGGGTCGCGGAACTTACGGCTTTGCTGCAGTCACCCCAGCCAGAAGGCAAAAACTAACCGCTGGCGATCCTTGTTCGCGAGGGTGACGGTTGGGACTGCGCGGGTCCGGGCCCTTTCAGTAGTTTACAAACCGGCGACCACCGTTTGAAGAGGCAGAAGGGAAATCAGTGGCATGGGGATCCCCGCCGCAATCAATTGCCTCCGATGGATCTTGGCTTGTCCCTGGAGGTGAGGTCTTCGCCCGGCGGCATTGCGTTGTTTGCCCACCAGCCATGAGTATCTTCGCCGCGGGCGATGATGCTGCTCTCGGCCCACAAGGGGTCGAGCGGCCGCACCTCCGGAGGGCAGTATCGGATGGTCAATCCGCACCGTCTGCGCGCGGACCGGTTCGGCTGCGAGCCATGCACGGTCATGTCCGCGTGCAGGGAAATCTGGCCGGCGCGGAGTTCCATTGGAACTGGATCGTCGTATTGCTCCACACTTTCGATTTCCTGCTGTAGGACGGCGGGTCCCTTGGTGATTTTCCATTTGAGATGGCCCCTGTTGTGGGTGCGTGGAATCACGTGCATCGCGGAGTTTTCCACGTTCACGTCGTCGATGGCGAGCCAGGCGGTCACGGTCCGGGCGGGCGTAAGGGGCCAGTAGGATGCGTCCTGATGCCAGGGCACGGCCTTGGGATCGTGGGGAATCTTGCAAAAGAAATGTGTCGCCCAGATGATGATGTTCGGGCCGACAATGTCCTCGACGAGGTCCAGAATGCGCGGTTCAACGGCCATTTCGTAGATTCCCTTGCACCGCGTGTGATATCCGTTGATCGCGTAGGTGTCGCGTCCGTCGTTGCAGGACCGCATTGCCGCGAGAATGTAGTCGAAGTAGGCGCGATTTCGTCCAGCCTCGAGGGGGTTGAAGATATCGAAGGGCTTCAGAAACCCGCGCTCGTTATACTCGGCAATCTGGCCGGAACTGAGCCGCTTCGGGCGCGGATTGTCCACGGGTTTGAAGGAAAGATCAACCGCAGGCTCTTCAAACTCGATTGTGGAAGGTGCTGCTTGAGTCATGCATGGAGAATACTGCTTTATTCGGCGATATCCATAGCTCAACCGAACAATAACATGTAATATATTGATATGCACAACATGGGCGTGGAGATCTCCGCGGGAGGGCTTGCGGTGCGCGGTCCGGAATCCTGGGGAGGGACAAACGAATGGAGCGACTCCGCCAAGTTCTATCATCCCACGCGCGGACGGGGCTGGGTGGAAGTTGGCGGGAAAACCGTTCGACTCGCGCCCGAACAACTCTATCTGGTCCCGCCCCACTCAAAGGTTTCCTATGGCGCCGAATCGGAGATCGTCATCGAGTGGCTGCACTTCAGTCTCGTATCGCCGTGGCTGGACGTACGGCTGGGCTCGCTTCCCGGGGTTCAAGTGTTTGATAATGCCACTGCGGAACGATGGAAGCGGACATGTGGGCGAATCGAGCGATTCGTTGCCCGTCGCGCGGCGGACGATGCCTTTTTCATTCATTCCATGCTGCTGGAAGTCGCGGGGCTGGCATTCGAGCGACTGCCGACGGAGGATCCCCGCGCTCGCCAGTCCCACGAGCGGCTGATGCCGGCGCTGCTATTCCTAAACAGTCAGGCAAACAAACGCCCCTCGCTGCGGGACGCGGCACGGACGGTTCATCTGAGCCCCGAGCATTTTCACCGCCTCTTTCAGTCTGTGTTCTACACGACGCCGATGCAATATGCCCGAGCTCGGCGGATGCGATTGGCGGAAGGGCTTCTTTCCGAGGGGAAGCTGTCGGTTGCAGAGGTGGCGGAGCAATGCGGATACGACGACCCGTTTTATTTCTCCCGCGTGTTCCGCCAGTATTTTGGAGTCAGGCCGGGAAAAGTGCGTCAGGGCCTCGCAATTATTGGGCCAAAGCCGTGAACCCCTCCGGGGGAACGCTCGTCAGGGAACGGGCTCGATCGAGATCGTATGAGTCACCGGTACAACCCGTCCAGCCGCCAGGTCAGCGAGCTTGTGTTGAAGATCGATGCCGGTCTCCGCGATTTGATCCAAAGCGGCGCCCTGCTCTGGCTCCTGAGCTTTGAAGCGCGTTGTCTTATGCAAAATACCTTGAGCCAAAGGTATTTCATAACCCTGCTTTGCAAGAACGAACTCCTGAAGCTCGGCGAATCGCTCGCAAAAGGGGTTGTTAAGAAATTCGGCGGCGAGATTGATTCCTTTTCCAAGCTCCGCGGCGGAAAACTCTTTGGAGTCCGCTCCCCATGTCACCCTTGCTTTGAAAGTTTTAAGCCCCATGACAATCAGTGTGTATCGGTTGAGGTCCTGGTTGAAAGGAAGGTAGGGAAGGATCTTGGTGGCAGCGAGATCTCCGACAAAACAAAAGGGATAACGTGTGCTCTCAATTGCGACCGAGCCGCCATTGATGGATAGAACCTTATGACCCGGAGTGCCCGCCGCCCTGCCTGCCGACAGATCGAAGGTGATCGTCCCGATGGCGCCGTCGCAACCTAATGCCTTGAGGAAGGCATAGGCCATCGCAAGATGGCCGTTGGGCGGAGGATGAACCCCATCACCTCCGCTAAAAAAGCTGTCGGAGGCGTTGGCGGCCTTTGCCCCGGTCATCGCCGACATCATCGCCTGATGCACATCGGCGAAGACGAATCCCTCCTGCTTCGCAATACCACGGGCGATTTCACCCAGATCCCGCAAGGTTTCATTGTAACCATCGGCCGTGACCTCGGGCTTGTGAAAATAAGTTCCATCCACGCAGCCCGGTCCTCCGACGATAATCGTCCGCACCCCGCCAGCCTTCAGCTTTTCCAAAGCAGATGTATACGCCTTGCGATAAGCCTCTTGATTTTCCTTGCTGATCGGCTGGTAATGGCCGTCGTTCATGCCAAAGCAGGCTGTGGCAACGGTGGGCTTGAATGGCAGGATGTCGCTCGCAATTCGCCCGTCAAAATATCCGGCCGTGGCGCCTCCCACGCCAAAGTTGATCGATCGAACATTTTTCACCGGCTGGCAGGCCAGGAGATATTCCTCGATAAAAACCGAGTATTGCTGCTGGGCGGTAATCGAATCGCCGTTGATCGCGACCACATCATTGGGCCGAATAAGTGGCGCGGCATGCAGGTCGCTCGACAGAAATATCGATGGCGCAAGGAGAATCAGGCGCAGTGGGAGAGTCAATTTCATGTGGGAAGAAGCTACGAGGCTATCCGTTCCAAGGCTGGCATCGAGTCAACAGCCACCCGCTGCCCGGTTTCGGCGGATCGAGCTCCGGCCTCGAGCACCTTGATGCATTTTAGACCATCGGCAAAATCCGGAGCGATCGGCCGATTCCCGTCGATGGCGTTGATAAAGTCCACCATGCCGTGTACAAAGGTGTGCTCATAACCAATCGTATGGCCCGGCGGCCACCAGTTCGCGATGTAGTCGTGGGAGGATTCCGTGGCAAGAATCGTCCGGAATCCCTGGGCATATTCCGGATCCCGCCGGGAAAAGTATTGGAGCTCGTTCATGCGTTCCAAGTCGAAAGCAACGCTTCCCTCGCTGCCGTATATCTCAAAGGTATTGCGATTTTTTCGCCCGGGAGCAAATCGCGTTGCCTCGAATGAGCCGACGGCACCATTGGCAAATTCCACCAGCATGAGCGAGGCGTCCTCGACGCTGACTTCCCCGGTCCGGCGCGGACCGGTGCTTTTTCCTGCGCTGAAGGTCGCCGCGCCCTCGCCGGGCAGTGGGCGCTCCTTGATGAAGTTCGACATCAAGCAGCTTACGGACTTTACATCGCCAACGAGATAGTGGGCCAGGTCCACGCTGTGCGAATTGAGGTCGCCGTGCGGGCCGGTGCCGGCGGTTTCCTTCCGCAGATGCCAGGTGAGAGGAAATTCCGGATCGACGATCCAGTCCTGCTGATAAGCGCCACGCCAATGAAAAATGCGCCCAATTTTGCCTTCATCGATCAACCGGCGCGCCAGACGCACGGCCGGACAACGACGATAGTTATGATTGACGTAATGCTTGATGCCGGCCTTTTCTGCAGCCTGAAGCATTTGCCCGGCATCGCCGGAGGACAGTGCCATGGGCTTTTCGCAAAAGATGTGCTTTCCCGCCTCCGCGGCTGCAAGGGCGACCTCGGCGTGCAGGTGCTGCGGCAGCGAGATGTCGATGACATCCACGTCGTCCCGTTCCACAACCTTTTTCCAATCCGTCTCAATGTGTTTCCAGTGCCACCGATCGGCAAAAGCGCGCAGGGCGGATCCGTTGCGACCGCACGCAACTTGAAGAACCGGCAGGCTTTCGAGATCGAAAAACTTCGCAGCCTGCAGCCAGCCATTCGAGTGGGCCCTGCCCATAAAGTTGTAACCGATGATTCCAATGCGTAATTCCTTGGTTTTCATTGCGCGGAGCGTGGGGATTTTCCCATTTAATTTCAAAGAACGACCCGAAAGGCGAGCGTCGCGTGCGGCGAAAAGGTGGCCGTAAACTTGCCTCCCTTGTGCGGCAATTGGGTTTTGGCGTTCTCCAGGTTGTCGCACTGCCAGATTTCGCGGGGTTCGGAGAACAGGCGTGCCGTGAGAGACCGGGATTTGTCCAGGGGGTTGTAGAGTCGGATGATGAGCGCCCTGCCGTCTTCGGAGGGCTTGACTGCCAGCGGCACGATGGCGGGATTGCTTAGGGTTAGGAGACTGGATTTGCCAGGCCGGGTTCCCGCGGGATTCATGACGGGATGGCAGATCAGCGGGAAGGCCGCCTCCTGTCCGATACGATTGGACTCCGCCCCATCAAAGGCATCGTGCGGAAAGATCCGGTAATGAAACGTCGTGGAACCAAGCTGGCCGCCCGCGTAATTGACATGGTAGTAATTCGTCATCGCGACACTCAATAGCAGCGGAGGAATGTTTGGACGCGGTTTGTCAAACAGCTTCGCGAGGTTGAATCCGCCAAACATCACATTGGGAGCGTCCACCGTAGTGACGGTGACGCCGCATTTGTCATTCGAAAGGTCCGCCCAATGCTGCGCGGTGTGATAGTCCTGATTGCAATCCGGCAACTGGTCGAGATGTGGACGCACCACACCGCCCGCCGTCTGGTAGCGGGGCCGCGATTTTGGCAGGGCAAAGGGAAAGGTCACATAGCAAGCCTCCGGCGCGGTGTCCCACAGTTTGTCGATGGTGACTTTGAGGTCCACATACGCTTTGTCCTCCGCCAGCGTGATTTCGTATTCGACGTTTTTCGCGCCTGGCGCGAGGCATTTTTGAACGAATCGAATCTGGCCCGGCAAGGTCGTCGCGGTTTGCGAGACGACCTTCGTCACACCGCGCCGGACCGCCGGCCAATTCGCGTTCCAGCCGCGATAGCCCATGAACTTGCTCCAGTCGGCCTCGAGGAAAATCTGCATCCGTCCGCCATACATATCCGTCGCATTCTTGCCAGCTTCGCAATGCTCATGGACATACCCGCCCAGCGAATATTCATGTTTTGCATCGACCCACTCCCGCCGCCGCTTCTTGTCGAAGAGGCTCTTGATGCCGCCCCGTTTCGCGTCCAGTTCGACCCGTAGCCAGGAGTTCTCGGCTTTGGCCACGCGCACCGGCCTGCCTTGCGACGGAGGAACAGTCTGCGCGTTGAGTCTAGCAGCGGGAAACAGACGGTAGCCCATCGGCGGAATCCTGACCGGTTCCGACACTGCCATGGCCTGGTCGCCCAGGCCCTGTTGTTCGGAACCTTCGATGCGGTCGAGGCATTGCACATGGCTGACCGTTGCAGCGGCGTCGGTGTCGAGCCATGTGGAGGGAAATTGCAGGCGTTCCTCGCGTTCCCACGGAAGCGGGTTCAGGGCCATGACGTAGTAGCCATCCCCCTCGCCTCGCAGCGACCGGGCCACGCGGTCAATCGCTTCCAGCCGGGTAAGTTGCGCAAAACTTCGGGCGCGATAGGCGAAGTTAAGCTTCTGGTTCAACTGGCTGCGTGCGGGCTGGCGAAACGGCTGGACGATGCTCGTGTTGGCGCCCCAGGTGTGCTCGTCATACCACCATGCGTTTTCCCAGGACTCCCGAAGTTCGGGCCGGCGTGCGAGCGCGTGGATGGGATCGCCCCAGGCGAGGGCCAGCTCGGATTCGTAGAGGCGATGATAGGTGCGGCGGTTCAGCGAAGTTTCGTAGGCGGTGGAAGCCGCGCCGATATTCCAATAGTCGGTCCACTCCCCGCGATGCGTTGGCAGCAGGCCGGCCGGTTGGCGGCGAAGCGCATCGAAATACTCGCGCAGCGTGACGATCTCCATCCGGGGCGCATGCCCGTTTTCGTTCCACCAGCGCACAAAATCCGCCAGCCTTGGATCGGGCGGGCCGTTATCGACAAAGGTGGTGTAAGTCACCTGGAAGAGGGAAAACGGATACGGATATTGCCGCTTCTTCAGCCAGTCGAGGAAGGCGGGCAGCAACTTCACGGCCTCCTGCTTGTCACTGGGAAGACCCCGATAGGATCGTTCCCAGATGCCGGGAAATCCGAAGTAGTTATTGCTGTTATAGTGCAGGCCGTTCCAGCTCAGAATCTTCCTCCCGCTGGCTCCCTCCCAATAAAAGCCGTTGGGCCGCTGTCGATTGAATGCGGCGCGTCCGACGTTTTCATTGATCGCCATGCTGAAGGCGTCGATGCCGCAATCCAGCATCGCCTCCACCATGCCCCAGTTGTGGCCGTTGATGTCGCAATGCATCGCGGTGGTGACCTTGATCCCGTAGTCCTTGCGGAGCTTTTCCGCGGGATAGAATTGCCGATACATCGCCTCGTGCGGGATGCACTGGCTGAATACGCCGAAAGTTCCCGTCACCTCGATGCGGTCCTGCTTTTCGAGATCCACGAACCGCTGGATTTGCCTGTCGGAACGATGCCGCAGCCAGTAGAGCACGGTCCCCATCGCCTCGCAGGTCCACTTCAACGCGCTGCCCTTGGGATAGTCCGCCGTCTGCTCGCAAAGATCGATGGCCTGGTCGATGAATTGCGCGTGCAAATCCATCACCACCGGCTGCTCGTTTGTGAATCCGATGTCGGTGTGGGTGTGGTGAACGAGGTAAATCGTGTCGATGTTTTCTTTCATCGTGGCTGCTGAAAGGGCCTTTTGTTTTTGCTCTGCGGGTGGCTCATATTGACAGGGGCTTCCAGACGACATCGCCTTTGACCGACAGCTCTCCGCCGCGAATTTCAAATAATCCCACCGAGCCGTCGGTCAGCTCGATCAACCTGCCTTGCCAGCGCACCATGCCGCGCAAGGGCCGGTCTTCGCGCGCGACCACGACCAGCAGGTCCCCTTCCTCGCCCCGGTAAAGCCGCCAGAGCAAATTGCTGCCGTGCGCCTGCACGTCGTCCGACAGCGCATCCTCGATGCGTTCGAGCAGGCGTTCCTGAGGATCGAGATCCGTCAGGAACACCGCGTTTCCCTCCTCGCTGACCACGCCGTGCGTCTCGCCCTCGCAGGAAACCAGCGCGCGCGGCAGGCCGGCGGCAAGCGGACGGCAGACTTCCAGCCGTTGCAGGCGGCAGTCCGGCATCGTGCAGACGGCATCGAGTCCCGCCATGTAATGCTCCGCGGTCATTGGCGGAATGCCAAGCAATCCGGCAAATGCGTCGGTGAGCGAGCATCCCTGATCGTCGGCGGCAACGGGTGTGCCGACAAAAATGACGCGTCCTCCGGCGCGGCTGAACGCGGCGCACACCTCGAATGCCTTGCCCGGCAGCACAAGAGCGTAAGGCATCACAAGCACACGGTAGCTGCCCAGATCGTTCACGAGCCGGCCATTCTCGATGCGGCTGCCAGCGAGGAGGCGGCTGTCGATAAAATCAGCGGCGACGCTGCGGTCGATAAGCAGCCGGCTGGTGTTCAGACAAAATGTCTTGTGAGTGTTGGCCAGACTGGCCTTGTTCCATGCACACACGCCTTCCCAGCCGTGCCAGATGGCCACGTCCGCCACCGGGCGGCGCTTTCCGATCTGCCGCTGAAACTCGCGGTGGCGCTGCATATAAGCCACCGTCGTCGGCCAGGTGTAATGTCCCTGCTGCATGACGCAGTCGCAGTCGCGGCCGAACCAGATGTTGAACCAGGTGATATTCATCAACGTCATCAAGTTCACGTTGTGGTGAATGTTGCTGACCGTGGGCATCCAGTGCCAGGTATTGACCTCGGCTTCGCCGGATGGCGTGAGCCGCCCCAGCGAGGATCCCAAGGTGTAGGCATACGCCACCGATTCGGGGTCCCATTGGGGAACATCCGTGTAGCCCGCGTCCATGCAGTCATTCAACCGGAAGTAATCCACCGCGCCGGACCGGTAATCGTTGATGCCGGCTTCGCCCTGCCATGTGTGATGCGTCCCGAGCAGAAGATCCTTGCCGAATAGAGAGCGCGCCTTGGCGATCAGATTTGCCTGCGCCCTCGCGAGGCCTTCGTTAAGCGTCCGGTAGTAATCGAGGCGGACCTTGGCGGCTTCCGCGGACATGCCCGGCTCATCCAACAGGTAAAGTCTGTCAGTCAGCGCATAGCCATTGAGCCTCTCAAATGCGGCGGCGAAGCCGGCGCCGTAATGGTAGCACTTCCAATCGCCAGCGACCGCAGGTTCATCCCAACCCACGCCGTCGAGCGGAATGTCGCGGTAGCATTCGAGAAGCTCCTCGTAATACCTGCGACAACCCTCCGACCAGAAATCCACGACAGTCCTCACGCTGAACCGCAGATAAACGATCAGCTCCCCATTGACGCTGCCTGGCAGGCAGCCGCGCAATTCGTGAACGGGGTGGGGACTCGCCGGCACGCCTTCCCGATAGAACAGCTCGCGGTGGACGTTTCCATTGCGATACCACTGGAAACCGCGACTGACGGTATGGTCGCCGAGGCCGATCTTCTTCAAGTTCCCTTCCACGCGCAAATAGGCCGCCTCAACCCCATCCAGAGGGGCTCCCACATAGCCGCCCAACGACGGCGGCTCAACCCGCATGATCCAGTGGCCATCCACGACTTGCACCGATTGCCGCAACAGCTTGCTGCTCATTTCACCGGGAAACTGCCGCCCCATGTCGCGCCCCACGAGCTCGTGCGGCTCGCAGTCCAGGGCGAGGCGCATGCCCCGCTCATGGCCCGTTTTCACGGCGCGCCGAACCGCTTCCACAACCTCCGGGCAGCGCAGGGTAAAGTTCGAGTGCCGGACAAACAGCCGCACGGTGTCGTATCCCGCATCGGCAAGCTCGTGGATGGATCGGTCGATCTCTTCGGGATGAAGCAGCAACGGCTCATTGATCCAAAGCCCCATGCTTTGTTCGTAGTTTCGGTGGCTGGTTCGCATATTTTGCACGGAATTATTGGGTGGAAAGGAAGGAGGTATCCACCGCCACGGAAACGGACTTCCCCGATTTCGAGGCAAGGCGGACGGATTTTCCGTCGGCGGACGAATGAATGGTTTTCACGATGTCAAAGCCGCGCGGAATTTCGGCCATCGCCATGATATAGTTCACCGCGAACGGCCGTTGTGGATCGAGCCGCACGCAGGTTGGCGTGCCCGCGCGCGTCAGCGGGTTGGCCCTGGCCGACTCTGCCAGGCCGTAATGAAAATTGGCGACCACTTCCTCCAGCCCGATGGCGCGCCGATGCCGGCCGTTCCATGGGGCGTAGTGCCGCCCTCCGTTTGATATCCAGAATACGGTCGAAGGCAGCACGCGGGGATCTTTCAAAGCAAACCACACATGGTTTTCCTCCGGCACGGTGAGCGCGGTCCACGCAAACGGAAGTGTGGTTTCCGAAGCCATCAGGACGAGGTCTTCGTAGCCTTCGCGCGCGGGATAGACGGAGAGGTCGGCCCATTTTCCGTCCGTTTGAGGGACGCGCGACAGGGTTTTAAATTTCGCTCCCGGCTTCAGGATCGAGTATCCCCCTTTCGCCGACTCCTCAAGTTGACCAGGGAAAACCTGACCGAATCGAAACGGGCTCAGGCTCACCCGCCCGGCGGCTCCCTCCGGGATTTTGAGGATGGCGTGATGCCCCAGGCACATGGGGCCCGTCATTCCCGAGATCACATGCTGCAAATAGAGAGCGGTGTGGCCGGGAATCAACCGGATCCGCTTATCCACCCTGCCTTCCCGGATGGAAGTTCGCAGGGAAAGATGCAGATGCTGGGCGGAGCCCGATTCGAGCCTCCATCGCGCATTCGCCGTTTCACCGTGGGGAGGATGCTGCTCACCGTGGCTCGGTGTTTCATTGCCGCCAAATGGCATGCAGAAAAAATCGCCACGCATCACGCGGAGCACTTGGTGCGTGCCCGGAGCCACCTTCTCCTCCGCCCAGGGAGCAATATCGAACGGCTCGACCCATCGCCCGCCGATGCGAAAACGCACCGGGGCCAGATGCCCCCCCTGCCGGGTCACGGCGGCTTCGACGTCCTTCGTGGAAAATGTCCAGCTCTCCTGTCCTGAGATAACGCGTTTTTGACCATTCATATTCTTGAAAGCCCTACAGACCCGCCCAGCAGCTGGCGGGCATTCCCCTGGTCGTGTCGGCATACAGGGGCGGCTCCCGCAATTGCCAGGCTTCGTGTTCGAGATCCTCGGGACGCAAACGCGGGCCGACACGAAAAAGGAAGCGGAACTCGTGAACGCCTTGATCCGCGATCGTCGCGCGGGGATCCGTTCCCGGATTCGGCTCGTGGTGGGCCAGGAGCGGACTGCGCAGCAGCGTGAGGCGAAGGCGCCTTTTCGTCGCATCCAGGGCGTAAACGTCGGGGCACACCACCGCGAGCTTCCCTCCATTTTCCAAGGAAAAAAGTGTCCAATCCCGCAAGGGACTCTCCGCGCCGGAATTCGGCCGGGTCAACTGTCCGCCCAAAATTCCGTCCATCCGTTCCGTCCCCAGATCGGGCAGCCGCAGCACCAGCTTGAGGAGCTTGTGCTTCTCCATCCAGTGGACCTGCAATCGCAGCTCCACCCACGAACGGCGGGCGTGGACGCGATACTCGGCTCGCAGACGGGATTGAGAGATGGCGCCCGTCTGTAGAAAGGAGGCCATCAACGGCCCATGATCGAGGAATTGCGCGCGATCCCACCTGGGCCGGGCGGCGGCCTTTTCATCATAGCGGTCGATCCGATGCGACCAGGTGTCGGAAGGATCGTCGATCAGTTCCAACTCGGGACGCAGGGTGTTCCCCGCGCTTTTCGAGCCGAAGACCAGCGCCGTGCGCGCACCCGGAACCACGGTGACGCCCAGGCGGTTTTGAAGCGTCTTTCCTTTGACGATGGCGTCCGGAGCGGCTGGGTGGGCGGGTTTGAGGTCGCGGCGCAAATGAAGCACGCGCCGCTCTCCGGCGGGAACCTGGACGGGAAAAAGTACCCGGTGCATCCCCCCGCAGCTCGCCTCGGTGTGGACGAGTTGTCCCGAAACGGTCTTCCCCTTTTCGTCGAGGATGCGCACGTTTTTCCAGGGCATGCCCTCCGTCCACGGTTCCGCTTCAAAATAGCCGCCGAAGTCCCGCGGGCCTGGATTGTAAACCACCATCCGGTGCGCGGGATTCTCGGGGAGATCCGCCAGGAGAATGCGCAATCCCAACTGGAGGTTTTCGCCGGCAAGGGACGCCGCTTCTCCAATCTGGTCGATCGCCTGAAGGTTGGCGCTGGGAATGCACGTCCCGCCGAGAGTGTCGTGAAAATGATTGAAGCATATTTGCTCCCATCCTCTTCGCAGATCCGGCAGCGAGGCGGCGCGGTTCCCCAGCCGGCTGCGAATGGAATCGGCCTGATGCATCAGGTCTTCGGCCCGGCGCAGTCCGGCCTTTATCTGGCGATGAACGGAATAGCATCCGATGGCGTGCATTTGCAGCTCTCCCGTCACGAGAGGGAGGCTCGGAATTTGTGGTGCCACCCGGGCGAAGAACCGGGCCGGGGAGGAGAATTCGAGCTTCACGCCGTCCACCGCGTGCTGGTTTTCCTGAATCCACGCGATTTGTTTTTCGGTGGGGCCTCCCCCATGATCGCCCGCGCTGACAAAGCACATGGTATCCCGAATGCCTTCCGGCAATTCGGTCAGGGATTTGTCGATGTGCTCCCATTTGATATCGCCCGCATTGTAACTGCCTGCGATCCGGAAAGCGGTCACTTCCTGGCCCCCGGGGTACCCGCGCCAGCGGAAGAGCCGGGCCGGAAGCGCCCTTTCATGCTCCTGCGGGCGCATCATCACATAATACTTCTGGCCGTGGGTTGCCAGGTAGCCGGGAAGGGTCGCGGCGTGGCCGAAACTGTCCACATTGTAGGCCACCTCTGGAAAGTGCCCGAAGCGGGAGGTAAAGAACTCCCTTCCCAGCTCGATTTGTTTCTCGAGGGCAAAGCCGCTGGGCTGGTTGCAGTCGGGCTGAATCCACCAGCCGCCCACGATTTCCCACCGGCCGGCATGAACATGAGCCTTGATTCGGGAGAAAAGGTCAGGATCGATCAGCTCGATCTGCCGGTACACCCACGCCTCTCCCCGATTGTATATCAGGCTGGGATGCCGATCCAGCATGTCGCAGGCGATGCGGCAGGTCGCGAGCAAGGCATCCAGCCCCGCCTGCCAGGGCCAAAGCCAGACGGGGTCGATGTGGGAGTTGAAAACGATGTGAACGATCTTCATGGAAGAACGAACTTGTCTTCGCCGTTCTGGAGAAGCTCAAGCGAGGAAGAAATGTCACAAAGAAGGTAGGAACGCGAAGCCCTCCCTCACGACACCTTTTCCGGACCGTCTGGATCCACGCCCCAATCTTTCTCCTCCTGCTCCTTGTCGATGTGCGCCCGCGGTTCGGTGATAAGAAATGTCTTGATGATCTCGCACGGGCCGTCACCTAGATTCTCCAGGACATACGGACCGAAGCCGGCCGGCAGCACGATGTTGTCGCAGTCCTCGAGGACGAATTCGTTGGAAGGATCGCGCTTGGAATAAACGCGCACCTTGGTTCCGAGTGTCAGCGCGATGCAATGAAACATATCCCGCGTATCATCCTCGACCTTCGTCTTAAACTCGAACCGGTTGATCTGGTAGGGCATGTTGTAATGCATCGGGAATGACATTTCCCGCCAGTCCTCCCCCGAGCGAATGCAAACGGGCGCAGGCCGGACTTTTTCCGCCATGTATTTCTGCCGCCGGTTGCGGCGCATGATGGCGAGGCTGTGCTCGACCGTGAGTTTCAGCGGCTTGCCGGTCATGTCGAGCTTCTCATAGTTGAAACAGGGCCGGCAATAGTCGTAGAGAAAGAACGAATACTCGGTCGATTCGCGGCTCGGGTTCGTATCGATCTCCAGGATCACCTGCCGCCCACCCGTTCCATGCACGGTGCCGGGCGGGAGCTGATGCAACTCGCCGGTCTTGCTGGGGTGCTCGTGGATATATTTGCGCCAGTCGAATTCCTCGTGGGTCTCCGCCGATTTTCTGACCTCGCCGATGTAGGCATCGATGTCCGCGTCGTCCTTGAAGCCATGCATCGTGCAGGCGCCCTCGTCCGCACGCACGATGTAATAGGTTTCATAGCGCCCGATCGGCTCGTTGAAATGCTCGCGACAGTAGGCGGTGTCGGGGTGGATGTGATTCGGCATGTGGGTCCGCTTGAATCCGGGCTCTTTCGGATCCGCGAACCAGCCGTCCTGCATATAAATGGCGATGGGAAAATGGTCGGGATAAGTCGCGCTGGAATACGCCCCCAAAAAGCGCAACGGCTGCTCCCAGATCAAATTGTAAAACGGCATTTCCAATATCCGTCCATCGCCCGGATCGATGAGCAAATGATTGTCGCCCACGCTGATTTCATAGTCCCAGCTATTGTTCGGCAGCCCCGGCACATTGAACCGCTTCGAGAACTCCGTGCCGCCGAACATCCCCGGCATGTAAAAGACTTTGAAACAGACCGGCCGGCCCGCCAGCTCGGTGATCAGCGCGTGATAGACCTCGGCCGGCACAAGCTTTGGGTCCTCCTCGCCGGAGTCGTCGATATACCAGTCGATGCTCTTGAGGAGTTGCTTCTTGTGCCGGTTGAGCAGCGGGTATTCGAAGTAGTAGATCCGTTTGAACGGATAGCCGGCGGACACGTCCTCCCCCACCGGCAAAAGCCCGCCCCGCTCCGAACGAATGATGACCTGCTCCCGCGTCACGTCGCAAAAGGCCGCGCGGTCAAACAAATGCCGCCACAGCGCGAGACCCGCCCCAACGCCGTGACAAATCAGCACCGTGCGCCTGCCCTTGGCCGCGCGCAGTTTCTCCCAACGCTCCGTCGTCGCCCGGACTTTCGCCGGATCAATCAAGTCCTCGATGTTGCCCGCGAACACCCGTCCGAACGAAGGATCCTCCGGCTTCTCGCAAGGCCGCGCGATTTCATCTATCTCCGCCTTTGAGCGAAAGACATCGTTGACGTTCAGCGCGGCAACCTCCACGCCCGCCGCTTCAAGCCTCGCGCGGATTCCGTCCAGAAACGGCTGCAACTTCGCGCCCTTGTATCCGTCGAGCGCAAGAAAGCACGGACGCTGCAGGCGGTCGAGATCGGCCAGCAGGGACTTCGCGATCGTTTCGCCGACCGCGTCCCTTCCATTGATGATTTGCTCCAGCCAGCCGGCGGGAAGTTGGGGACGATTGATGCAGTTGTCGGGGGATGTAAACCAAGCCATGGGTCTCTCGTTCTTTCAAATGGTAGATTTATTGCATCCTCGTTGCTTTGGCCCGGTGTCTCAATTGGAATAAACTTGGATCAGTGGTAATTTTTTGACATTGCCTCGGTGGTGAAGACTGAGCCGAAATTCATCGCATGGCCTGCCCGCCACCTTCCTGTCGTCGGCAGTGCGGGAAGATTCCCGATGAATGTGCCGGGCTGCAACCGGGGTTACTCGGATTCCCTCATCGCCGTGCATCTCCACGATTATGCGGGCAAGGTCTGGATCGGAGGGACCTGCTTCCACCTTCAACCGGGTGACATGACGCTCTCGCCGGAAAACAGGGAATCCGTCTATGAATTGCGGGAAAGCGGCCAGCATTTGTGCGTCCATTTTTATCCGGCGCGGGGAGCTGGGAAAAAAACGAACCTTCGGCTGCCGATCCACTTCCGTCCGGGTCCTCTGGTCGCCGCGGCGCGGGAACGGTTTCTGAAAGTGATTGATTATTATCGCCAGGCCGGCGGAGCGGAGGATTCCCCGGCCGCGGCCGCGGCTTCGGCCTCGCTTCAGGAACTCCTGCTCTGGCTTCACTTGCAGGGGAGTCGCGGAACGCGCGCCAGGCCGGGAATCTGGCACGAGAAGACGCTCGCCGATCTGCGGCGCGCCATCGATGCCACACCCCACCGGCAGGTCACGGTTCCGGGATTAAGCGCCTCGATGGGACGGAGCGCCAACGCCCTTTCCCGCCTTTTCCGCCAGCAGTATGGAATGACGATCCTGCACTATCTTCTTTTGCGCCGCATGGAACTCGCCCGGCATTTGCTGCTTTCCACCAGGCTTCCGATTCTCGAAATCGGGCGCAAAGTGGGCATCCCCGATCCCCAATACTTCAACAAACAGTTTCGCCGCGTGACCGGGCAAAGTCCGAGCATGTATCGACTGCGGCCGCGAAGAGAAGCGGGCGGGACTTTGAAATCCCGCTCCGCCCTTGCAAAGCGAAAGGTGAATCGGTAAGCCGATGGCTCGCAAACCTCCTCGGGCGATCCGCGAGTCGCCGCACGACGAATGAACATTCACGAATTTCAGGCCAAGCAACTCTTCGAAAAATACGGCGTCGCCACTCCCAAGGGATTTCCCGCCACCACCGTCGCCGAGGCGAAGGACGTCGCGGCCGGGCTCGGCGCCAGCCACCTCGTGGTGAAGGCGCAGATTCACGCCGGCGGCCGCGGGAAAGGGATGTTCACCAGCGGCTTCAAGGGCGGCGTGCAGCTCTGCGACAGCACGCAGCAGGCCGCGGAGGTTGCGGGCAAAATGCTCGGCCAGACGCTCGTCACGCACCAGACCGGCCCCGCCGGCCGCGTCGTGAATACCGTGCTTATCGCCGAGAGCGTCGAGATTGAGAAGGAGTTCTATTTTGCGATCCTCATGGACCGCGGGATCGCCGGCCCGCTCATCATCGCGAGCACCGAGGGCGGCGTCGAGATCGAGAAAGTCGCGGAGGAAATGCCACACAGGATTCTCCGCGAGCCGATCCATCCGACGCTCGGCCTGCAGGCCTACCAGGCGCGCAAAATCGCGAAGCGGCTTGGCTTCACCTCCGCGCAGATGCCAAAGGCCGCGAAAATCTTCCTTACGATCTACGAACTCTTCATCGCCTGCGACTGCTCCATGGTCGAGGTGAACCCGCTCGTCATCACGAAGACGGGAGACGTCCTCGCGCTCGATGCGAAGTTTAATTTCGACGACAACGCGCTCTTCCGCCATCCCGACGTGGCCGCCTTCCGCGACATTGCCGAGGAAGATCCGCGCGAGGTCGAGGCCTCGAAGTCGAACCTCAATTACATCGGTCTCGACGGCAACATCGCCTGCCTGGTGAACGGCGCCGGCCTCGCGATGGCCACGATGGACATCGTAAAATACCACGGCGGCGAGCCCGCGAACTTCCTCGACGTGGGCGGCGGCGCGACCGAGCAGCAGGTCACCGAGGCATTCAAGATTTTGATCGCCGACGAAAAGGTGAAGACGATCCTCGTGAACATTTTTGGGGGCATCATGCGCTGCGACGTGATCGCCCAGGGCATCATCAACGCCGTGAAGGCCGTGAGCCTGCCTGTTCCCCTCGTCGTGCGCCTCGAAGGCACGAACGTCGAACTCGGCAAAAAACTCCTCGCCGAGTCCGGCCTGCCGATCCAAACCGCCAACGGCCTCACCGAGGCCGCGACGCTCGCCGTCGCCGCCGCGAAGCAGCAGGCATGATCCTCCGCGGGAATCCACTCAACTTTCACCCACGCAAAGCCGCCCAAGCCCATGTCCATTCTTGTCGATAAAAACACCCGCCTCCTCGTCCAGGGCATCACCGGCAGCGCCGGCGGCTTCCATGCGAAGGGCTGCCGCGACTACGGCACGAACGTCGTGGCCGGCGTCACACCCGGCAAGGGCGGCCAGACCTTCGACAACACGATTCCCATTTTCGACACTGCCCACGAGGCGCGCCACGAGACGGGCTGCAACGCGACGATGATTTTCGTCCCCGCGCCCTTCGCGGCGGATGCCATCCTCGAGGCCGCCGACGCGGGCATCGAACTCATCGTCTGCATCACGGAAGGCATCCCGGTCATCGACATGATGCGGGTGAAAATCGCCCTTGCCGGCAAGTCCTGCCGCCTCATCGGTCCGAACTGCCCCGGCATCATCACGCCCGGCGCGTGCAAGATCGGCATCATGCCCGGCTACATTCACAAGCCCGGCAACGTCGGCGTGATCTCGCGCTCCGGCACGCTCACGTATGAGGCCGTCTGGCAATTGACGAGCCGCGGCTACGGCCAGAGCACGTGCATCGGCATCGGCGGCGATCCCATCAACGGCACATCGCACCTCGACGCGCTCAAGCTCTTCAACGACGACCCCGGCACCGAGGCGATCATCCTCATCGGCGAAATCGGTGGCTCGGCCGAGGAGGAGGCCGCCGCGTGGGCGCAGCAGCATTGCGCGAAACCGATGGCCGCATTCATCGCCGGAGCGACGGCGCCCCCGGGCCGCCGGATGGGCCACGCCGGCGCCATCGTGAGCGGCGGCCAGGGCACGGCGAGCGGCAAAATCGAGGCCCTGCGCAACGCGGGCATCGCGGTCGCCGAGTCGCCCGCCGACATGGCGGCCACCCTCATCGCGACGCTGAAGGCTGCGTAGGCAGACAGCTCGGGAATATTTTCGATTGCAGCGCCGGTCCATGACCGACGAAAGAAATGCGACAGACGTTTGGGACTTGGAGCATTTTCGCCGTCCGCGAGCCGGCATTGGGCAATCAATATGAAATACGTTTACCAACTCGACTCATCGAGGCGCTACCGGTTTCCGACGCATATCAATGATCTGATCATTGATCGCTCGGATTCCATCACGTCGGAAGTGTTCGTGGTGATTCTGAATCCCGGCGAGGCGCCTCCGCTTCACAAGCACGACGATGCCGAACAGGTCTTCCACATTCTCGAGGGGGAAGGCGTGCTTCGAATCGGGTCCGACCTGGAGCCGCATCCGGTTTTTCCCGGGAGACGTGGCCCGCATTCCTCCCACGGTGCTTCACTCCATTCAATGCACATCGGAACATCCGTTGCGCTATCTGGCGATCGACTGCTTTCTGGCCGGCCGTCCGGCCGATGAACCCACCTGGGACGAGCACGCAAGAGCGATGTGCCGGATCAATGGTTGGGATTACGAGCAAGTGGTTTCCAA
The DNA here is from genome assembly GCA_028713285.1 of Terrimicrobiaceae bacterium. Lineage (GTDB taxonomy): Bacteria > Verrucomicrobiota > Verrucomicrobiia > Chthoniobacterales > JAATET01 > JAATET01. Next base: position 52,377 of record JAQTOP010000002.1, on the reverse strand, counting down.
GCTCGGTTGAAAAACCGGACCTTTGCTGGGTTGGGGCGTCGCCCCCCATCGGGAGGCCCGGAGTCATCGCTACCTGTTCAAAAAAACCTGTAGCGGCAGTCTATGACTGTCGCATCTCTTTCGGCAGTCATAGACCGCCGCAGCATTCGACGATGCCCTACGCGGGCGGAAGTTGAAAATTCCTTACGCTCCGGGCGTCGATGAAGGATTTCACGCACAGCGCGAGAAAGACGAGGCAGATCAAGCCCATTGCCAGTTGCATCCAGACGGCAAGCGGACGCGCGACCGGCCCGCCCGTGAGCAGGGCGTGCAGTTTCGGGAGCGACATTCCGAGGCCGCCGGCCGTGCCGAGCAGGCCCGCGAGTGCGGCGACGTGCATCACATGCATGCGCAGTTTCGGCGCGACGGCGCCCGCGATGCCGCAGAGCACGAGCACAGCACCGAATGCCGCCGGGATGAGCGCGGTGGGATGGGTGCCGCCCGTTGCGGCGAATGAGCCGGCCCCAAGCGCGGCGAGGAGGAGTCCGAAGATCATCGAGAGCGCGGGCATATTCATCATTGGGCGAGCCTAGGGCAGGGGCGCGTCGAGATCAATGCTCACGGGGCAATGGTCGCTGCCGGGAATTTCGGCGTGAATGGCCGCCGCCCGCAGGGCGGGGCGAAGCGCGGGCGAGATGAGGAAGTAGTCGATGCGCCACCCGATGTTCCGGGAGCGGGCGTTGTTCATGTAGCTCCACCAAGTGTAATGGCCGCCGCCGGGCGTAAACTCGCGAAATGTGTCGATGAACCCCGTGGCGATCACGCGGTCGAAGCCGGCGCGCTCTTCGGGCGTGAACCCGGCGTTTTTTGTGTTGTCCTTGGGCCGGGCGAGGTCGATCTCGCGGTGCGCCACGTTCAGATCTCCGCAAAATATGACCGGCTTCCTCCGCTCGAGTTCCTTGAGATACGCGAGAAAGTCCGGGCCCCATGCCTCGGTGCGATAGCCGAGCCGCGCGAGGCCGCGCTGGGAATTCGGCACATAGACGTTGACGAGATAAAACGCGGCGAACTCGGCCGTGATCACGCGGCCCTCGCGGTCGTGCGCGTCGATACCGAGGCCATAGGTCACCGCGTGCGGCGGAACTTTCGTGAAGATTGCGGTGCCGGAGTAGCCGGGCTTCTCCGCGGAATTCCAGAACCGCTCGTAGTCCCCCGGCCATGCGACTTCGGCGACCTGATCCGGGCGGGCCTTCGTTTCCTGGAGGCATACGATGTCGGCATTTTCACGCGCGAGCCATTCGAGGAAACCCTTGCCGAGCACCGAGCGCAGGCCGTTCACGTTCCAGGAAACAATGCGCATGGCGGGAGGCGGGTGGATTCGCCTATTGCGCGAGCCGGAATTCCGCGCGCACCGCGTGGTGATCCGAGCAGAGGGTCGGCAGGACCTCGACGTGCTCGACCTTGAGGCCCGCGTTGTAGAACAGGTGATCCATCACGTAGGGCCGTCGCCGCCAGGTGGCCTCGGTATCCTGCGCGGTGCGGTAGCCGGCGGCGGCGAATTGCTCGACGAGGTGCTCGCCCGGCGCGCAGTTGAAATCGCCCCCGAGCAGTGTGGGCGCATCCGAGTCGCGCAAGGCCGCCTCGACGAGCGCGCGCTGTTCGGGATGCTGGTTGCTCGAGCCATTGATCATGAAAAATGCCTGCAGGTGCGTGTTGAAAAGCTGCAGGGTCCGCCCGGCGATGCGCGTCTTGGCGCCGATGAGCTGGCGGTGCGAGGGAGCGACGAGCGCGCCATCGAATTCGAAGTCCAGCGGCGCAGGCGGCAAATCGACCGCTTGGAAATCGACCAGTGGCGTCTTCGCGAAAATCGCCAGCGCGATGCCGAACGGCAGCTCGGCGGGGTTCACCCTGGGATAGGCAAAGACGCCGTGATACTCGTGCAGGGCGTCGTGCAGCCGCGTGAAATTCGGAGGCGGCTGCACCTGCTTCCCGCCCGGCTGCGCCCGCTCGACCTCCTGCAAAAAGATAATGTCCGCGTCCTCCCGGCTGAGGAAGGCAAGGGTGTCGTCCAGCAGGATGGGTGCGCGGTCCGGTTCGACCGGATCCCACCCCTGCCCGAATTGCATGTTGAAGGTCAGGGCGGAGAATTTCACAATCGGGAAGAAAAGGCGGTCCGCGCCGTCTTGCCAACGCGGAAGTGGCGTCTGTATAAACGCCGAAACCAACGTTTGCAACATGCACAAACTCGTCCTCATTCGCCACGGCGAAAGCACCTGGAATAAAGAAAACCGCTTCACCGGCTGGCACGATGTGGACCTCACCGAGGAAGGTCGCGCGCAGGCCCGGCGTGGCGGCGAATTGCTCAAGGCAGAGGGTTTCACCTTCGACCTCGCCTACGTTTCCGTGCTCAAACGCGCCCTGCGCACGCTCTGGATCGTCCTCGACGAACTCGACCAACTCTGGATTCCCGTGGAAAAAAGCTGGCGATTGAACGAGCGGCACTACGGCGCGCTCCAGGGCCTGAACAAAGGCGAGACGGCCGCGAAGTTCGGGGATGAGCAGGTGAAAATCTGGCGCCGCAGCTACGACATCCCGCCGCCCGCGCTGGAGGAGAGCGACGAGCGATTCCCCGGTCACGACCCGCGCTACGCCGGCGTGCCGAAGAGCGAACTCCCGCTCACCGAGTGTCTCAAGGATACCGTCGCCCGCTTTCTCCCGCTCTGGGAGGAGACCATCGCCCCGCAGGTGAAGGCCGGCAAAAAGGTCGTGATCGCCGCGCACGGCAACAGCCTCCGCGCACTCGTCAAGTATCTCGACAATCTCAGCGAGGCCGAGGTTCTCGAGCTGAACATCCCGACGGGAGTGCCGCTAGTGTATGAACTCGACGACGATTTGAAGCCGATCCGCCACTACTATCTCGGCGACCAGGCGGCGATCGCCGCGGCAATGGCCGCCGTAGCCGCGCAGGGCAAGGCGAAATAGACCGCCGGGCGGGAGGAATCAGCGGATGCGCTCGAGTAGCCAGTCCCTGAGATCGGCGATGGCGATGCGTTCCTGCTGCATGGAGTCGCGGTGGCGCAGCGTGACGGTGTCGAGTTGCCCGGACGCATTTGAACCCTGCCCCTCTTCGCCGCGCTCCGATTCGCCGATCGTGGCGAAATCGACCGTGACGCAGAATGGCGTGCCGACCTCGTCCTGCCGGCGGTAGCGGCGGCCGATGGCGCCGGATTCGTCGGATTGCACCATCATGTGCGGACGGAGCAGATCGACGATCTCGCGGGCCTTCGCGACGAGCTCGGGTTTGTTCTTGAGCAGGGGGAAAATGCCGGCCTTGATCGGCGCCATGCGCGGATGGAAGCGCAGCACGGTGCGCGTCTCGGCGTTGCCTTTCTCGTCGGTGACGGTCTCCTCGGCGAAGGCCTCGCAGATGAGCGCGAGCGTCGTGCGATCCACGCCCGCGCTGGGCTCGACGACGTGCGGGACAAATTTTTCCTTCGTGACCTCGTCGAAGTAATCGAGCGGCTTGCCGCTGGCGGCGATGTGCGCGGAAAGGTCATAGTCCGTGCGGTAGGCGATGCCCTCGAGTTCGCTCACGCCGAAGGGGAACTCGTATTCGAGATCGTAGGTCTTCTTCGAATAGAACGCACGGTCGCCGTCGGGAATGTCCACGATGTGGATCTTTTCGCGCGGGATGCCGATGTCCTCGTAGAACCTAAGGCGCTGCTCGAGCCAGTAGTCGGTGAGGGCGAGGCCGTCCTCGGCGCGGCAGAAATACTCGATCTCCATCTGCTCGAACTCGCGCGAACGGAAGATGTAGTTGCGCGGGTTGATCTCGTTGCGAAAGGCCTTGCCGATCTGCGCGATGCCGAACGGGAGCTTCTTGCGCGAGGTATCGAGGACGTTGCGGAAATTGACGAACATGGCCTGGGCGGTCTCGGGACGGAGATAGACGAGGTTGTCCTCGGTCTCGAGCGGGCCGGCGTGCGACTTGAACATGAGGTTGAAATCGCGCGGCTCCGTGAGCTCGCGGCTGCCGCAGTTCGGGCAATATTTCGCGCCGCCCTTTTCGGGGAGCTGATCCGCGCGGTGCCGGGCCTTGCAGGATTTGCAGTCCACCATCGGGTCGCTGAAGGTCGCCTCGTGGCCGCTGGCCTTCCACACGGCACGGTTCATAATGATCGAGCCGTCCATGCCGACCATGTCGTCGCGCTCGCGCACGGTGCGACGCCACCAGAAATCCTTCAGGTTGCGCTTGAGCTCGACTCCCATCGGGCCGTAGTCCCAAAAGCCGTTCAGGCCGCCGTAGATTTCGGAGCTTTGAAAAATGAAGCCGCGCCGTTTGCAGAGGCTCACGATTTTCTCCATGCGCCGGGTATTCGAGTCGATGGTGGACATAGAGCCGGAGATTTAACCACGAAGGGCGGGCGCCGCACGAAGGGAAAACGCCTCCGGTTGCGCGGTAATGCGCGGCGTGTTATCGATGAACGCCGTCAAGCCCGCCATGTCCGAGCCCTCTTTCCGATCGCCCTACCTTCGAGCCCTCGGCAGTCTGATCTTCTTCAGCCGCTGGCTGCAGGCGCCGCTCTATCTCGGGCTGATCGTCGCGCAGGCCGTTTACGTCTATCTGTTTTTCAAGGAACTCGCGCATCTGGTCCACGAGATGCCGGCCATCTCGGAGACGGAGATAATGATTATCGTGCTGCGCCTGATCGATGTCGTGATGATCGCGAACCTGCTCGTGATGGTAATCGTCGGCGGATACGAGACATTTGTTTCCCGTCTTCGGCTCGAAGGGCACCCCGACCAGCCCGAGTGGCTCTCGCATGTGAATGCAGGGGTTTTGAAGGTCAAGCTGGCCACCGCGCTGATCGGCATTTCCTCCATTCACCTGCTGGGTACATTCATCGAAGTGGGGGCGACGAGCGAATCCACGCTGAATGTGACGCGGGATTGGCCGGTGGTCATGTGGCAGGTGATTGTGCACATGACGTTTGTTATTTCCGCCCTGCTTCTCGCGTGGACGGACCGAATCACCACGCAATCGGCCGTGCTCGCGAAGGCGCACTGACTCTCCCCCTTGACGAAGCCGCCGGTGTCCTCGCCCCGGTGCATCGGCACGATGGAAGGTGGTGGGAAGTGCCGCAGTATCGCGGCGGGAATGCATCCTGCCTCGGGCCGAGTCGAACGTTCCGTCAGGCCGCGGAGGACGTCGGGATCGCCTTTCGGCGGGCCGGCAGGGCGGCGAGGATTTTTTCCACAGCAGCCTTCGCGGTGAGGCCGTGCTTTTCGCGGAGGATCGGGACGCTGCCGTGCTCGATGAATTCGTCCGGCCAGCCGATGCGGACGACGGGTGTCGGGATGCGCCGGTCGGCGAGGTGCTCCATCACCGAGCAGCCGAAGCCATTATGGAGGACGTGGTCTTCGAGGGTGCAGATCACGTCGCAGCCGCGGGCGAAAAATTCCAGAGTCGCGGTGTCGAGCGGCTTGATCCAACGGGGGTTGATGACGGCGGCATCGATGCCGCGAGCCTTGAGCAGGTCGGCGGCCTCGACGGCCATCTCGCACAGGTTGCCGAGGCCAAAAAGTGCGACCTGCTTGCCATGGCGGAGGACCTCCGCCTTGCCGATCTCGAGCAGGCGGGGCTGTTCACCCGGCTTTGCGCCGGTGCCTGCGCCGCGCGGGTAGCGGATGGCGATGGGGCCGCGGTAGTGCGCCATCGTCCAGAGCATGTCGGCGAATTCCTCCTCGTCCTTCGGCTGCATGTGGACGAAGCCCGGGACGGGCCGGAGATAGCCGATGTCGAACAGGCCGTGATGCGTGGGGCCATCGTCGCCGGAGAGACCGGCGCGATCCATGCAGAGCGCCACGTCGAGACGCTGGAGCGCGATGTCGTGAATGATCATGTCGTAGGCGCGCTGCATGAAGGTCGAGTAGATCGCGAGGAAGGGCTTCATTCCCTGCGCAGCGAGCCCGCAGGCGAAGAGGGCTGCGTGCTCCTCGGCGATGCCGACGTCGAAGAAGCGCTTCGGATGCCGCTGCGCAAAATGGAGGAGGCCGGTTCCGGTCGGCATGGCGGCGGTGATGGCGACGATGCGGTTGTCGCGGTCGGCGAAATCCGCGAGCGTGCGGCCGAGCAGCTCCGAGTAGGTCGGCGTGGGCGCGGAGGCGGTCTCGCCGGTGTCTGGCTCGAACTTGCCGAGGCCGTGAAACTTATCCGGCTTTGCGAGCGCCGGGGCATAGCCTTTGCCCTTCTGCGTGAGGATATGGAGGATGACAGGCTCAGTCTGCGTCTTGAGAAACTCGAACGTCCTGGTGAGCAGGCCGATGTCGTGGCCGTCAATAGGGCCGTAGTAGCGCAGGCCGAGATCCTCGAAGATGACGGACGGCGCGATGAGGTTCTTGATGCTGGCCTCGACCTTGCCGGCGAGTTTGCGCGCGGTCTTGCCGCCAAGACGCTCGACGAATTGGGCGGCCTTCTCGTGGAGGTGCGCGTAGGCGGGGTTCGCGACGATGCGGTTGAGATACTCGGCGATGGCGCCGACGTTTTTCGCGATGGACCATTCGTTGTCGTTGAGGACGACGATGAGGCGGTCGGTGGAGTTCGCGACGTTGTTGAGCGCTTCAAAGCTCACGCCGCAGGTGAAGGCGGCGTCGCCCGCGACGCAGACAACGTGCTCGTCGCCGCCTCGCAGGTCGCGGCCCACGGCCATGCCGAGCGCGGCGGAGAGGGCGGTGCCCGCGTGCCCGGCGCCGTAGCAATCGTGCTCGCTCTCGGTGCGGAGGAGGAAGCCGTTGAGCCCTTCGTATTGGCGGATCGTGTCGAAGCGCTCGCGCCGGCCGGTGAGGAGCTTGTGGACGTATCCCTGGTGGCTCACGTCGAAGACGAATTTGTCCTTTGGCGTGTCGAAGACGCGGTGCAGCGCGATGGTGAGTTCGACGACGCCGAGGTTCGGGCCAAGGTGGCCGCCGGTCTGCGAAAGCACGCCGATCAATTCTTCGCGCACTTCGGTTGCCAGCCTGGGAAGGTCGGATTCCGGCAATGCCTTCACATCGGCCGGCGTATGGATTCGCTGTAGAAGCGGCATCTGCCTATTCCTCGCCGGTTGCATCGAATTCCTCAAGCACGGGTTTGCCAGCGGCGTCGCGGGTGATGATGCGGATGCGCTCCTCGGCGCGGTCGAGCTTTTCCTGGCAGACCTTCGTGAGGCCGACGCCCTCCTCGTATTTCGCGATGAGGGACTCGAGCGGAAGGTCGCCGGATTCCATCTCCCGCACGATGGCGTCCAGTCGCTCGAGCGCAGCCTCGAGCGAGACAGCGGATGGCTCGAGCGCAGCCTCGAGCGAGACGGAGCACGGTTCGGCGGCCGGTTCGGGTTCTTCGGATTTTTTCACGGTTGCTTTTCGGCGTCGGACCAGCGGTCGCGGTCCGAATAGAGGATCACCTTGCCGTCGATCGGCAGCGGGCGGGCGACGCTGAGCGGGAAGTTGCGCTGGCTCTGGGGCTGGCGCAGGATGATGCCGCCCCATTGCTTGTAGGTGCCGAAGGCGATTTCGCTGAGGAGTTTCGCATCGCCGGTGATTGGCGTGAGGTAAAGCCCGGAAATGGGCGCGCCGATGACGTTGTAATCGCTGATCTCGACCATGGTCTTCGGCGAGTCGGGCAGGAGCAGGCATTTGCGATTCGCATACCAGGCGACGGCCCACGGCATGTCGGAGCAGAGCGCCTCCTTCGGCTTATACCAATCACCGAGGATCGCGATGTAGGGCGGGATGTAGGGCGGCCAGTTGATCGAGCGGCCCTGGCCGGCGAAGAGGGTGAGCAGCATCGGGATCGCGGCGAGAAAAACGATGATGACATTGAAAACCAGCCGCATGAGCGAGTGCTGGAAGCCGAGCCGGTTCCAGAGCACGAGCAGGAACGCGAGCCCGTAGAAGATCATGAGCGGGATGAACACCGCGTGGAGCTGCAGCTCGCTCACCGTGCCGGAGATCGGGCCGTAGGCGGCCATGCCGAGCACCGCGGCGACCCACATCGCGAGGACGCACCAGCGAAACCTCGCGGCGGTCGGGCTCTTGAAGGGATGAAGGAGCGCGACAAAAAACGCGCCGGCGGCGAGGTTGAGGCCAAGGTAGGCGAAGATTTTCCCGACCTGGTCCAGGATGCCGAAGCGCACTTTCATTTTGAAGCCGTAGAACAGGTCGCTGAAGTCGGGATCGAGCGAGCGGAGCAGCAGGGGATCCTGCCCGAGCGGGTAGAGCGCGATGCCGAAGGGGTGGCCGCTCACAAGCACGTTGCGCACGATCCAGGGCGTGAGCACGACCGCAAAGCCGACGATCGCGGCAAGTGGAAGGATGCGCGGCCTGAAATGGAAGAACGCGAAGAACAGGTAGCCGAAGAAGAACCAGCATGCGAGCCAGTGCGACAGCGTCATGAGGCCGAAGAGCGCGCCGATGAGGGCCTGGAGCAGCCATTTTTTGAGCGCCGGGGCCTGGGGTGCGTCCTCCTGTTCGTCCATCGCCTTCACGATGGCCCAGCTCGCGAGCATCAGGAGCAGCAGCAGGAGCATGTGCGGGAGGCCCGAGAGCGAGAATTGCCAGAGCAGATCGGTGACGAGCACGAGCAGGCAGGCGATGAAGGCGAGCTGCGCGTCGAAGAGCCGACGGGCGACGCAGTAGGCGACCGCGACGGCGGCGAGGAAGAGCAGGATCGAGAAAAAGGCGATGATGCGGTCGCCGGCATAGACGATGTCCTTCGGGTTCATCGTCCAATGCGCCTTCGCGAGGAGGAGCGGGATCGTGTTGACGAGGGGTGACAGCGGCGGCTCGATGAAGTCGGGGAAGTTGCCGGCGGGGATCGCCTTTCCGGCATGGTTGAGCTGCCAGAGCGCCATGGGGCGGATGTATTTCGTGGAGAAGCCTTCGCCGGAGGCCAGCGAACGGGAGATCTGGCCCTGATCCATCGCGGCGGGTGAATCGAAGCCGGTGAACTGGACGAACAGATAGAGCAGGACGACGGTGAGCAGCACCACGCCGCCGGCGATCCCGCGGAGAAGCGGGGCGAATTTTCCCTGCTCGATTGAGTGGACGAACGTCTGGAAGCCCTGGCCGGAGGAGTCATTCATGGGACGGGAAGTCGGCTAGTGTTTGGTGACGTTGAGTTCCTTGAGCCGGCGGTGCAGGGTGCGGCGGCTGATGCCGAGCCGCTCGGCGGCCGCGGAGCGATTGCCGCCGCTCTCTTCCAGCGCGCGGAAAATAAGGACTCGCTCGGCGTGGTGCAAATCCAAAGCGTCGGGTCTCCGCGAGTCGGCGGGTTCGGAACCGGCGGGGGAGGCGGCGTCAATGGGAATCGCGGCGCGAACGCTGGCGGGCAGATCCCGCATGCCGATGCGTGGCGTGCCGCACATGACGACGCCGTGCTCGATCGCGGTGCGCAACTCGCGCACATTGCCGGGCCAGTCGTAGTCCAGAATGCAGGCCATGGCCTCGGGGGAGAGTTCGCGAAACGGTTTTCCATTTTCGCGCGCGGCCTCCTTGAGGAATTCCTGCACGAGCAGCGGGATGTCCTCCTTGCGCGTGCGCAGCGGCGGAAGGGTGATGGGGACGACGTTCAGCCGGAAGAACAGGTCGTCGCGGAATCTGCCCTCGGCGACGAGCTTTGCGAGATCCTTGTTCGTCGCGGCGACCAGGCGCACGTCCGTCTGGATCGTCTGGTTGCCGCCCACGCGCTCGAACGTCCGTTCGCCGAGCACGCGCAGAATTTTCACCTGCACGGAGGGGTCGATCTCGCCGATCTCATCGAGAAAAAGGGTGCCGCCGTTCGCCTGCTCGAACCGCCCGGCGCGCCGCTCAGTCGCGCCGGTAAATGCGCCGCGCTCGTGGCCGAACAGCTCGCTCTCGAGCAGTTGCGGCGAGAGGGCCATGCAATGCACGGCGACGAATTTCCTCTCCGCGCGCGGGCTGAGGCGATGGATCGCGTGGGCGGCGAGTTCCTTGCCGGTGCCGCTCTCGCCCTCGATGAGCACGGTGGCGCGCGACGGTGCGACCTGTTTGATGGTGTCGAACACCTCGATCATCGCCGGCGAGCGGCCGATCATCGCGTCGATGGATTCGTTGCGCTGCACGCGCTCCTTGAGCTCGACGTTTTCGCTGCGGGTGTCGCGCTCGCAAAGGGCGCGGCGGATGAGCATCTCGAGCCGGTCGATGTTCACCGGCTTCGTCACGAAATCGTAGGCGCCGCGCTTCATTGCCTCGACGGCGGTATCGACCGAGCCGTAAGCCGTCATCATGATGCAGACGGGTGGTTTGGGACGCTTCAGCACGCGCTCGATAAGTTGCATGCCGTCATCCGCGCCGAGGCGCAGGTCGGTGATAATCACGTCCGCCGGCTCGGTTTCGAGTGTCGCGAGCGCGCCGTCGAGGTCGCCCGCGATGTAAACGTTGAAGTCGTCCTCGAGGGCGTCCCGCAGTCCTTCGCGGGTGTTCTTTTCGTCATCGACAATGAGGACGGTCGGTTGGGAGCGCGCCATTTTGGCAGAGTCTAAAGTCCATTGCCCATCTCGCAAGCGCGGCGTGAATCGAGCGAGGCTACCCGTTGAGCCAGGCGGAGGCGTTGAAATAGCGCAGCGACGGGCGGTAGGCGGCGTGGCCGTCGGGCACGCGGCCCGCGGGCAGGCACTCGCGCAGGACGACGCCGCAGGCGAGCGCAGGTTCGCGCCGGCCGAGGAGGCAGAGCTTGTGCTCAAAGGGTGTCCGGTCGAAGGCGTGCAGCATCGCGCCGGCTTCGACCGGATCGAGGCTGAGGTGATGATCGCAGAATTTCACGCGCCAGGCCGCCGGATCGCGGGGCATGCGGTCCAGCCGGCGGGTCCATTTCTCCGCCGCCTCCGCCCGGTCGCGGTAATGTTTGAAATGAATCTCGGAATCGCCAAGCAGGGCGAGCGGGTAGCGGATGGGCCATCCGTAGCGGGAGGTCTCGATGAAACGGAGCGGCTGGTCGAGGTGGCCGCGCACGTCGGCGAGGAGGCGCAGGTAGCACTCCGGCGGGACGAGAGTGCCGACGAATGGCGTGTTATAGGGGATGTCGAGGTCGCGATACAGGGCGGAGCCCCAGCAGTTGTTCGTGAGGATCGCAAACGGCCTGCGCACCCGCGCACGGAGGCGAAACCGGTTGGCGCGGTCGGAAATCGCGTGGAGGATCACTCCGGGCTTCATGGGTGGCAGCATTCCGCCGTCCGCGACCGGGGCAAGCATTTTCCCGGCGGGGGAAGAAACGTTTTTTCTTGCGCCTGAGGAACCGCCCGCACGTCTATCGGGAGTTTCCCGACGATGAGCCATGGCTGTTCCATCATCATCCGCACTTTCAACGAGGCGCGTTACCTCGGCGAGCTGCTCGATGCGATAGCGAAGCAAACGTGGCCGCCGAACCGGCGCGAGGTGGTCCTGGTGGATTCCGGTTCGACCGACGGCACGGTCGAGATCGCCGCACGGCACGGCTGCCGCATCGTGGGAATCCGGCGCGAGGAATTTTCGTTCGGCCGGTCGCTCAACATCGGCTGCGAGGCGGCGCGCGGGGAGACGCTCGTTTTCATCAGCGGCCACTGCGTGCCCTCGACGCCGCGCTGGCTGGAGGAACTGGTGAAACCCTTCGAGGATGCGCGGGTCGCGGTGACATATGGCCGGCAGATCGGCGGGCGGGAGACGAAATTCAGCGAGCACGTGCTGTTCGAGAAATACTTTCCCGCGCACCGGCCATCGGGGCAGGCCCCGTTCTTTTGCAATAATGCGAACGCCGCCGTCCGCCGGTCGGAATGGGCCGCGCACCGGTTCGACGAATCGCTCACCGGCCTCGAGGACATGCACCTTGCGCAGCGGCTGGTCGAGCGCGGGCTGCTGGTGCGCTACGTGCCGAAGGCGGGCGTCCTTCACCACCATCACGAGCGCTGGTCGCAGGTGCGGCGGCGTTACGAGCGCGAAGCCATCGCCCTGCACCGAATCATGCCGGAGGTGCATGTCCACTGGCACGACGCCCTGCGCTATTTCGCGGCAGGGGTGCTCGGCGACGCCGCGCTGGCGCTTTCCCGGCGGCAATTGTTCCGCAAACTTCCGGAGATTGCCGCGTTCCGCGCGTGCCAGTATTACGGAGCATGGCGCGGCAACCATGCGCATCGCGAACTCTCCCGGCGGCAAAAGGAACGGTATTTCTTCCCGAAATAACCGGCGTTCACGGGCAGGGTAGATCTCGCGTCGGCGCGGACACCGCGCGAAACCACCCGACGTCACCCGCTTCCCACAGCAGCCCGTCGGCGCCAGGCTCGGCTGCGCTCAGCGCCCGGCGCAAGAGCGCGACCGGCGAGGCGCCGCCCGATTTGCCGGGAGCGAGCGTGAAGACATGCAGCGCGTGCTTCGCGCGCGTGAGCCCGACATACCACACGCAGAGCGCATCGTAGGCCGCGGCGTGGATTTGCTGCCGCTGCGCCGCGGCCAGGACGGGATCCATGTCCGAAACCGCCGCGGCCGGTCGGTGGAGCAGCCACCGGGTTTCAAGCGATTCGCTCCGCCAGGCGAGGAAGGTGTCTCGCGGCGCGCCGTCCATGCGCGTGGTGTCGAATACCGGCAGCAGCACCACGTCGAAGCCGAGTCCCTTGGCCCGATGGATGGTGAGGATCTGCACGTTCGCGGACGACGCCACTTCCCGGCGGCCATGCGTGGTCGCGAGCCGAAGAAAGTCGTCCAACCCACCCCGGCCTGCTGCGTCGTGTTTGCGCGCAAATTCAAACAAGAGCCGCAGTCGCTGGCGGCTGAAGTCATCGGGCGGTCCGCCCTCCGGCAGCCGGGTGATGACGGCGCGCAGCGCGGCCTCGAGCCCGCGGGCGGTCAGGCGCGCAAGGAACCAGGTGCGAAATGCCGGCCAGCCTTCCGCCGCGGGCAGCGCGCCGAGAGGCGACATTTCGACGAGCGCGATCGACGCGGTATCCGCGGGATGCGCGACCGCAGCGAGCAGCGCGAGGAGGCCGCGATTTACCGGCGCGTCGGTGGCAATCGATTCGTCCGTTTCGGCGGCGACGCGGAGATACCCGCGTTCCCGGAGCGCCGCGGCGAGAGTGCGCGCGGCGGCATTGTCGCGCGTGAGCACGGCGCAAGTGAGCCCGCGCCCGATGGGATCGATCCGCTCGAGATCCGCGAGCACTCGGTCCGGCAGCTCATCCGCGCTCTCGAGCAGGCGCACCGTCGCGTGGCCCTGCCTGTCCTTTGCCGCCGACTCGTGAGGCTGCCAGAAGCGCGCCCATTCGGTCACCACCTCGGCCGGAAGGCCGTTGGACGGATCGGCGGCGACCGCGCCGTAGCGGTTGACGAGCTCGAGCACCGCGGGGTCCGACCGGTAGGATTTCGCCAGCACCCGCTCGCGGATGCGCCCGCGGTAGTGCGCGAGGATTTGCTCCATCAGCCGGTGTTCGCCGCCGCGCCAGCGATAGATGGATTGCTTTGGATCGCCGACGAAAAACGCGCTGCGCCGGCCCGAGTCGTCCTGCAGCACCTCGTCCACGAGGTTTTCCACGACGGCCCATTGCTGCAGGCTCGTGTCCTGGAATTCGTCGAACAGCCAATGGTCCACGCGGGCGTCGAGCCGGGCCTGCCACTCGAGCGCCGGAATGAGGCGCAGCATCTCGACGACGTCGGCAAAGGCGAGGCGGCCCGTGAGGCGGACCTCCTCGTGGTAGGCCGCGTCGAATGGCTCGAGCACGCGGCGTATGCCCGTCGTGATTCGCAGATGGCGGCGCAGGGATTCGCCAATCAACCGTCCGATCACGCGGTGAATCGCTGGTACGATGGACGCGTCGATCTCGAACTCCTTGTTGCGATACGTGAGCGTGAGTGCGGTCGCGGAGGGATCCGCCGCGAGCTGTTCGAGCAGTTGCTCGAATACTCGGCCGGTTGGCAATCGCATGGCCGGCTCCCATTTCTGCGCCGCGACAGCCAGCGATTCGACGGCGCGGTAGATCTCGCCGTCCTTCGATTGCGCCCAGCGTCCGAGCGCGAGCGCGTCGTCGCGCGCCTCCGCCGGGTTCAGCCATCCGCAGCCGGCAGGCCATATGCCATCCGCACCGCCCCATTGGCTGGCCTCGCGGCACTCGAGATAAAGAGAGTGGCTCGTCTTGATGAAGCCCTCGAGCTTGCGTCGCAGGCCCTTTTCCTCCGCGCCCCAGGTCGCGTCGCGATAGGCGGCGAGAAGGGCGGTCTGCGAGCCCGAATCGAAATCCGCGGCGAGCAGGCCGGATAGCACCCGGTCGCGCATCGCAGCCGCCTCGGCGTCGTCGAGCATCTGCACGCCGCCGGGCAGCCCGAGTTCGAACGGCATGGCGTTTACCACTCGCTGAAAGAATGCGTCGAACGTGCGGAATTGCAGCTGCTCAATCGCCCCGACGACGACGGCGAGCAATGCCTGGAAGCGGGACGCGTCCCATCCTTCAAGACAAAGATCGGCAGAGAGTTCGCGCGCGGCGTCGGGATCGCGGGCCGCCGTCGCGAGGCGGCGGAAGACGGTGGCAGCGAACTCGCCTGCCGCCTTGCGCGTGAAGGTGAGCGCGATGAGCGCCTCGGGCTTTACGCCCAGCGCGAGCAGGCGAAGGATGCGGCTGGTGAGCGCGTGCGTCTTTCCCGTTCCCGCCGAGGCGAGGATGGCTTCACTTTCGACCGCGATCATTGCACGCAGGAGCGAACGAAGGCGCCGTCGGGTGCGACGATCCGCAGGGGATCGGGCGCAAAAAAGTCCGCAAATTCGGCGTGGGCCGCGCGAGGGTTCGGAGGCCAGAACCGCCGGCGGGCGAGGTCGGCGAGCACGCTGCGCGCGCAGGCGAGCGCGGAGGCCTGGAGCGATTCGTCGAGGGCGTCCCACGTCTGCAGGCCGGTCTCCGAAATGGTCTTCGGGAGATTGAAGTAGCCGCACGCGACCATCGCGGGATCGCGTCCGCTTTCGATGAGCAACTGACGATAGAGCGGCAGTTGCAGATTGATCCACCAATCGGCGGAGCCCGGCACTCGCGCGTAGTCCGGCGGCCAGGTGAGGCCCGCCGGGCGAAAGGCGCGCAGGTGTTTCTTGGCGGGACTGTCCGCGGCGTCAAACGTCTTGTAATCGACCACGCGCCATTGCCCGGTGCGTTCGTTCTCGTCCAGTCGGTCCACGCGGCCGGCAATCGTCCAGCCATCCAATTCCCAGGGCCGCCCGAGAATCTCGTGAAACGGCTTCTCGACCGCCCGGATGCGCCATCCCGCGCGGCGGTCCTCCGCCTGCCAGGCCGCAAAGGCCCCGAGGCGGCTCCGCGCGGAGTCCACCTGCACGCGCAGCGGGAGCGCGAGGCGGCGGCCGAGGTTTCTCTCGACCCACGCGGTCACCTGCGCGTCGAGAGCCCGGGCGATGACGGCGGGATCCGTCGAGCGGCCTGCCGCCTCGTCGAGCGCCCAGCCCTCGAGCGCCGCATGCGCAAGATCGCCGAACTGCGCGGCGTCGAGTTCGTCGGCGGCGGGAGCAAAGGATTCCATCTTCAACACGCGCCCGAGATAAAATGTGAACGGGCAATCGAGGTAGCGTTCGAAATCCGTCACCGAGATCGCGCGCTTCATTTCCTTCGCGGGCGGATCGAGCCGCCAGCCCGCGGTCCATGCCGGATCTGGCTGCGGCGGTCGCGCGTCGGCGAACAGACGCTCGACGCGCGCGGGCAGCGCCGTTCCAGCGCCGGCGAAGACCAGCGGGGACGGGGCAAGGGGCGATCCCTCGGCATCCATCTGCACCACGAGCGCATCCAGGCGGCCTTTTCCCGGCGGGCGCATCGCGAGCAGGCGCGCGAGGAAGTAGGCGTCGCGCGCGCGGCGTTCCGTCGCTCCGGGCAGGCCGAGCGCCGCGCGAACGGCCTCGTTGAGAAACAGTTCCGCGCCCAATGGAGCGGGCACCTTGCCGAGGTTCATGCCGGCGAGCAGAAGATGCGGCGCATCGCTCCACGGCAGCTCCACCCAGCCGGATGCTTCCACCGCCCGGGCCGGCCGAGCGGGGTAGTGGCGCGCGAAAGCCAGCGATTCGCGCAGGGAGTGCAGCCAGTCGATGGGGGAAAGCTCGGGATGATTCCGGGTGGCGCGCCCGAGCCGATCGAGCGTGTCTTCCATTGCCTCCCTGGCTGAAGCGGCGAGATCGCGCTCATCCGCATCGAGAGAGCCCGAGAAGGCCGTCGTCAAATCCGCGACGAGACGCCGGGCGGTTTCAATCGGGCGAGCCCGCAGGCCGGCCAGCAGAGCCTCGATGGACGTGAGCGCTGCGCGCAGCGGCTCATCCTTGCCGATCCACGGGCGGGCCGCGCGCAGGCTCGCGGGAAAATGCCGGGATCGAATTTTGTCCGCGGCCTCCACAGCCGCGTCGGCGTCGAAATCGGCGATCTGCTCCGCGAGCCATGCGCGCACCGCGCCATTGCGCAACAAATCGACCGCGCGATCGAAGGTCGGTTCCTTCACGAGCCCGGCGAGCGCGCCGAGCGTGCGCACGAGCCAGTGCTCGGTGACGGGCTGGCCGGTCGGATCGTGCGCGGCGAGGCCCTTTGCGGCGAGCGCTTCGGCGATGCCCGGCAGCAATTCGCGATCCAGCAGGCCGATTTCGATGCACGCGCCGGCGTCGAGGTCCAGCGCGAGATGGTCGGGTCGCGCGACGAGCCGGACCTGCTCGTCGAAGTTCATCCAACCGGGATCGCGCTCGATCCAGGCCTGCGCGAGCGGACGTCCCCATGCGTCGAACGCATCGGCCTCGGATGGCGCGGGCACCAGCACGGTGACGGGCTCGCGGAGCCGTTCGAGAGCCAGCGCGATCACCGGCTGCAGGTCGGCAACGGCAACGACCGCCACTTCGCCAATGCCCGCCGGCAATCGAGGTTCCCGTGCCATTGCGAGCCGGACGGCCTGGCGTTCGCGGAGGCCCATTCTCCCGAGTGAATCGTCGGCCGCGGCGACGAGCCGTGCCAGGTCGCGCCAGCGCGCGGCATCCGCGGAACCGGCGGCAAGGCGCCCGGCAGCTTCGGCGAGCGTGAGTCCGTGCTCGGCGAGTTCCGCCTGGAGCGCGCGCAGGCGGCGCGCGAGCGCAAGGCGCTCGGAAAAATTTCTCGCCGGCACGCCCGCTGGAAATAGCGCGTGGAATCGTCCGGCGCGCGGCCCGGCCAGCTCGGCGGCGAGAGCGAGCGCGGCTTCGATTGGATCCGCGAGCTCGTCTCCGGAGGGATCGAGAAACTGCGCCGGAGTCAGAATCGCGGGCGGCGGCACGCCGGCCAGCGCGGCGCGCAGCCGGCGGCCAGCCTGCTGCGTGGGCACGATGACGAGAATCTCCTCGAGATGGCCGGGGCGCCGGTCGAGCAGCCAGCGGGCGGCGGCGGGAGCGGTGAGCTCCGCCCAATCGAGAAAGACGCGCACCGGCATGGCCGCGAGGCTAGCCTGCCCGGCGGCGACACGCAAATGCGGTGGCGCGCGGGGCCGATGGCATTACCTTTCGGCGATGACCGCGCCGCTGGCCTGCTTCCCGCCGCAGGGGCTGATGACTCCGATCCTCGAGCAGGCGGAGATAGTGGCGATCCAGCCGGCGCAGCTCGATGCGCGGCTTGCGGAGGGGTGGCGGCATTTCGGGGAAAAGTTTTTTCGATATAACTTCGCGTTTCACGAGGGCGTGCTTTGCGGCGTCGTGCCGCTGCGGTTGCGGCTGGCCGGCTTCTCGCCGTCGAAGAGTCATCGGCGCGTGTTGCGCCGGAATGCGGACCTCGAGACGCGGCTGGTGCCGGCGCGGCATTGCGCGGAATACGACGGGATCTTCGCGCGGCACAAAGCGCGCTTTGAGGAGAACGTGCCCGATTCGCTGCGCGATTTTTTGTCGGCGGATCCGGCGGAGGTTCCCTGCACAAATGTGGCCCTCGAGGCACGGCTTGGCGACGCACTCGTGGCGGTCAGTTTTCTCGATCTCGGGACCGGCGCGGCGTCGAGCGTGTATGCCATGTTCGACCCGGCGCACGCGTCGCGGAGCCTGGGCATCTTCACGCTGCTGCTCGAGATCGAGCATGCACGGCGGCTCGGCAAACGCTTTCACTACCTCGGCTACGCCTACACGGTGCATTCGCCGTATGACTACAAGAAGCGGTTTCGCGGGGTGGAGGGCTGCGACTGGGGCCGCGGCTGGACGGAGTTGCCCGGGGGATTCACATGGTCGCGGCGTGTCGAGGGGCTCGGCGGGTAGCGTTCATTCGAGGCGGAGTCGATTTCGCTCGAGCGTGGTGCCGGTGACGCGCGCGTAGTTCGCTATGGCCTTTTGGTAGCCTGTGAGGGCAAGGACCTCGTTCGTCTCGGCGGTGGCGAGGTCGCGCTGGAACTGGAGCACCTCAAACGTCGTCGCCTTGCCCGCCGCGAGCCGGGCCTGGGCGGCCTCGAGGGTGCGCTCGGCAAAAAAGCGGCCGGCTTTGGTCGAGTCGATGAGCTTGCGGGTCGTGGCGATCTGGCCGGCGGCGTTGTCCACCTCGACGGTGATGCTTTGTTCGAGCTGCTTGAGGGCGACGAGCTGGCGGGCGACCTCGAGGCGGGCGACCTCGAGATTGCCGCGCGCGGTGCGATTCGGAACGGGCAGGCTGAAGACCGCTCCGGCAGTGGCGGCGAGGTTGCTGGGGGTCGTGAGTTCGGAGACGCTGCCGCCGGCGCTCGTGTCGAGGCCGTTGAGCCCGAGGCTCGCGACGAGGTCAAGCTGCGGCAGGGTTTGATTCCGGTTGAAGACGACGTTGATGTTGCGCTTCTGAATGTCGAGGAGCGCCTGCTGGTAGTCGGGGCGAAGGTCGAAGGCGTGCTTGAGGTCGGCCGGCTCATCGACGTTCGCGGCAAGATCGAAGGGCGGCGGCGCGATGCGCACGGTGACGAAAAGCAGCTCGGTGGCGTCGTCGGTGACGAGCTGTTTGAGAAAGTTCTCGTTGTCCGCCACGGTGCGCTCGGCGACGAGGACGCGGCCCTCGCGGTCGGCGACGTCCGCCTGCGCCTGGACGATGTCGAGATCGGTCATCACGCCAATCTCGGCGCGGCGCTCGTTGTCGTGGAGCGTCTGGCGGGCGAGGTCGCGCGAGCGGCGCTCGACCTCGAGATTCTGGATCGAGAAGTAGAGGTCGTTGTACACGCGGACCACGTCGGTGACGACGTCGATCACCCGCTGGCGCAGGCCCCATGCGGTGATGGACTGGTCCACACGGGCGATGCGGACCTGCGCGAGATTCACGTCGGTGCCGAAGTTTTTCAGCAGGGGCTGGGTGATCGAGCCGCCGAGGAAGGTGTCGTAGCTTTCGTTGATCGGGCTGTTCGAGTTTGTGTTGCGCGTGAACGTGGGCCCGAAGCTGTAGTTCATTCCCCAGGTCGTGAGGCCCGAGATCGTGGCATTCGCCGCGGCGCCGCTCGTATTCGCAAATCGCCCTGTGCCGCCGCTGCCCGGGACGCCGGAGTCGAAGGTGGGATTGAGCGCGCTGAGGTCGCGGCGGTTCTCGTCGTAGGTGTAGGAGAGGCCCACCGTAGGGTCGAAGGTTCCGGTTTCGCTCAGGGTGTGCGCCTTGGCGATCTTCGGATTGTAGGTCTCGACCTGGATCTGGAAATTCTTGGCGAGCGCGCGCTCGATGGCGGTGCGATACGTGAGGTCGAGCGTCCTCGTGACGGATGTCGCGCCGGCGAAATGGTTGGCGCCGAGAAGCGCCGCGATGAGGGTGGCTGCTAGCCTTGCTTTTGTTGCCATTGAAAATTTCCGCCGGAGTCGCGGACCTCGATCCACTCGCCCTTGAACGAGCGGTTCGCCCATAGCGCGGCCTGTTCCTTTTGCACGTCGGGGAGCGGGCGCTTTTGCTTTTCGGCGAGCGCTTTCATCTGCGCCATGCGGTCGGCGTTTTCACTCCCGACCGCGCGGCGCACGTAGTCGCCGTAGTCGCCCGCGGGCTCGGTGAGAATTGCAAGCAGGCCGTCGCGGCCCTCGCCGACGAGGCGCGAATTTTTGAAGACCTGGATGTCGGCCTGTCGATTCTTGATCCGCTCCGCGGGTTTGCCGGAGGTCGCGGGCGGCGACATCGGAACGGCGGAGGATTTCGGAGCGCCGTTCTCCGGGGCGTGCTGGTAAACGTCGAGGCGCATGGCGATGTCGACCTTGATCGGCTCGCTTGTCGCGAGATTGATCGACGGCGTCTTGCAGCCTGCGAGCAGGAGGGATGCGACTGCGAGCCCGAGGCCGATCGCCGCCGGCAGTCCGCCTACTTCCTGCCAAGAGTTCCTTGCTGCCATTTGTTTTGCGTTTCTTCGCCGTCGTGGAGAGAGACCTCGAATCTGCGCGAGCCCAGCGGTCCGTTCAAATCGAGATTTAAAATGCCCTGGGATTGAACGAACCAAAAATCTCCGGTCGCGGCGGTGTAATCGAAATCGCGCAGGGTCTCAAGCGCGATGCGGGTGCTGCTTTGCTTGATCGCCGACCAGGCCGGAGGAATGTTCGCAAGGAGGTCGTCGAGCTTGCCGATCTTCAGCCGCCCCGGCTCGGTAAGCTGGAAGACGCCGCGCACGCGCTGGATGTCTTTGCGAAAAGCGTCGAACTGGAGTTCGAAGTTGAGCGGTCCGGTCATGTGAAAATTCTCCGGTGACACCACCTCCGTGAACGCCGCGGTATCGACGTGCGTCCCCGAGAGCCAGCCGATCCACGGCGAATCGCCCCGGAAGAAAAAGCTGAAGCCGCCGTTGAGGTAGCCGCCATAGGACGAACCGCCGAACTGGCCGTTGATGCCGCGCGCGTCGAACGTCGCGGCGACCCAAGCCTGCTTCGCGCGGTATTGCCGCCAGCGCACGCCGGCGATGGCGAGCTTTTGCACGAGGTTTTTCTCGCCCTTCGCCGGCGGGTAGGAAAAGCGCAGGTCGCCGACCACGTCGGTCACCGCGATCTGGTAGTCGGGAAAGTCGTAGCTTTGTTTCGGCACGCGCAGGACGGCCTGGAGCTGGAGGGTCGCCAGATTGTCGAGTGCGAGGTTGTCGGCGGTGGTCTCAAACTCCAACGGAAGCCCGACATCCTTGCTCCCGCCGCTGCCGACCACGAGGCGGCCGAACTTGACGTCGAGATGATCCAGCGACCAATTCGGGCCTCCCGGGCTGGCGGCGGACTTTGCGGAGTCCGATGAATCCGAGGCGGTCGCCCGCTCCATGTAAACGAACAAATCCGGGCTGAGAAAAATGCTGGGCCGCAGGATGACGACGTCGCGCAGATGCCGGCGCGCGAGATCGCGCAGCGTGAAGCGCACGAAGACGCTGCGCAGCGAGACGATACGGGCCGTGCGATTGATCGGCGAATTGAGGTCGATGTTCGCGAATTCGACGGTCTGAACTTCTTCGAGCAACTCGGACGACACGCCGCCCGCCTGCACGTTGCGCAGCGTCGTGTTCAGCGTAAAGCGCAAATCGGTGAGGCCCGGACGCCTGTCTTCGAGCCGGGTTTGCACGCCCGATATCGCGAGCCCGCCGATGGACCAGTCGTCCTCGTCCGGCGCGGGCGGCGAACCAAGCGGCGGCGCGGACCTTGAATCGACCGCGAGCAATTTTTGCAACGCATCGCCGACCGTCAACCGGCCGCCGTCGATCTTCACCGCGTCGATGCGCTTGTGTGCGAGCAGGCCCGCAGGCGTGAAGCTCACGCTCCCCACGTCGAGCGTGAGGAATGGGCTGGTGCCCGCGGCGGAGGTCTTCGCATCCCAAAAGGTGAGTTCGTGCGATTTGTTCGCCGCGTCGCCGGGCGTGCCGAGGTCGTGCGCGTCGAAGGCAAATTTCGCGGCCACGTCGAGCGCGCCGTCCTTGAGGCCGCGCAGCCGCAGTGTGCCGTAGTTGCAGCTTGCATGGGCGATCAGCCACGTGGGCGCGTTTGCCGCGAACGACGGCGCTGATGGCAGCCGGCCGCTGCCGCCGTCGGCCTCGGGACTGAAGTCGATGGCCGGATTTTCCAGGATCAGGTTGTCCACTCGCCGCGCGGCCAATCCGGCAGTGGAAAAGCGCACCTCCGCTCTGGACGCTGAGAGCAGTGAAATAGCCGGTTCGTGGTCGGTGGCGAATCTCAGGTCGGAAAGGACTACGCGTTGTTCGGCGTTCGTCGTGGCTGCGTCCGCCGAGCCGAGATCGCGCAGGGCCACCGAGATGCGGAAATCAACACGACCCAGGACGCCGGGGGCGTCCGGCACGGTGACGCCGACGCCGTCGATGTCCAACAGGCCGACGGACCAGCCCGATTGCGGGGGATTGTGCGGCGCGGATCGTGCAGCCGGATGCGGCGTGAGAAAATCGATGAGACCCGGAGTGATCGAGACGGTCCCACTGCCGACATGCGCGGCGCGAAGGTGATTGCCGGTGAAGAGCTCTCCGGTCGTGAAGCGCAGGTCGATTTCCGCGATTCGCAGGAAGGAAACGCCGGCGGTGTCCGTCGCGGCAATTTTCTCGAGGCGGACGGCATGTTCGACCTGCGCCGCTTCGCCGCCCACGCCGAAGTTTTTCAAGTCCGCGGAAAACCGCAGCGTCGCGGATGGCGCCAGCGTTCCAGGGCGGACGATGCGCAGGCGGCCGGCATTCACGATGAGGCGGCCGATACCCCATGAGCGCGGACTCCCGATCGAGCGGGAGCCGGATTTTCCCGGCTGCACCCCGAGCGCTTCGTTGAGATCCGGCGAGATGACGAGATTGGGCGCGTCCAGGCGCACCTCCTCCAGCCGCGCACGCCAGATGTCGCCGAAGCCGAAGATCACCGTTCCGCCCGCGAGCGCGAGCAGAGGGGCTTTTGTTTTCGAAGATTTGAGCGTGAGCTTCCGGACCTCGATCCGGGTCGCCGACACCGCGCGGAGGGAGCCCATTTGCGCGGTGACGCCAGGAAAGAGCCGGTGGATCGCGAACTTTGCAATCCAGTCGAGATGTTCGAAGGCGAGGAGAGCGCCGAGCGCGAGGCTGATGAGCGCGAGCGCGGCGGCGATGAGCAATCGGCGCAGCCCGCGAAACCGGCGCTTCGGCTTGGAGTCAGGCAAGACGGTCGAGAAAGGTGGCCAGCACGAAGACGCCGCCGATCCACGCGTTGGACTGGAAGAAGGCCGCGTTGATGGCTGCGACGTCGAGCGAACGGGCGACGCGGTGTTCGTAAATCAGCAGTCCGAGGATGGCGGCGAGTCCGAGCCAGTAGGCGACGCCGAGGCCGGCGCTCCAGCCAAAGCCGGCCAGGGCGAGCCATGCGGCGGCATGGAGGAACTGCGCGACCCGGAGCGCGCGCGGAATGCCGAGCCAGACAACCATCGACTTGAGGCCCTCGCGTTTGTCCACCTCGTAGTCCTGCGTCGCGTAGATGCTGTCGAATCCCGCGAGCCACAATACCACCGCCAGCGCGAGGATGAGCGGCTGCGGCGAGAATGAACCTGTGACCGCGAGCCATGCGCCGACGGGCGCCACGGCAAGCGCGAGGCCAAGAAAGAATTGCGCGGCATGCGTGAAGCGTTTCGTAAAGGAATAGAAAAATACAATCGCAAGCGCGACCGGCGACAGCACGAAGCAGAGCGGATTGATCATCCATGCGCTCAGCACGAAAAGCGCGGACGAGATCGCGCACGCGAGGATCGCGCTGCTGCGCGGGATGAGGCGGTGGCGGCCCTCGGTGCGAGGATTGCGCTGGTCGAGCCGCCAGTCTGCCAGGCGGTTGAAGGTCATGGCGGCCGTGCGGGCGAAAACCATCGCGAGGACGATGAGCAGAATCGTGCGCGCGGGCGGCAGGCCGTTGGCGGCGACGACCATCGCGCCGAGCGCGAAGGGCATGGCAAAGACCGTGTGCGAGAAGCGCACGAATTGCAGCAGTCGCGCCGTTTGCGCGAGCGCCGTCATGGAGTTTTCTTCGCGGCTTCCTCGTACCATTCGACGATGGCGTCATCGATGCGCAGGTCGATGAGTTTCCAGCGGTCGATGGGCTTGTAGAAGTAGAACTTCCATCGCAGCGGGAGCTGTTCGCCGGCGAGCACGTAGGTGCGGCGCAGGAGATGCGTGCCGAGCATTTCCTCGCGCACGAGTTCGTAGCCGAGCACGGGGCCGTAGGCATCCAGCGCCTTTTGGGTCTGCCGGCGCATGCTCCTGGCCTGTTCGCTGTGCTCGGCCATGGCGAACTCGGCATTGAGCGTCTCGTAGGCCTCGTCCACGCGGTCGGCCTTCAGCGCGTCGAAGAAATTGCTCACGATTTCGTCGGGAGATCGTTTTGCGACGTTTGCCGCAACGGGCGGAGGCGTGGAGACCGCCGTGGCGACGCGAGTGGGGACGGGTGTGGCGGACGGTGCGGGTGAAGGAGCCGGAGCAGATTTCGCAGAAGGCGTGGGTGAAGGCGGCAGCGTGGCGGGAAGCTTCTTTGGTGCAGCGGGAGTGGCGGGGGCCTCCACTGGGGCGGACTCGATCTTTGCGGCCAGCGCGAAGGGAATCGACGATGCGACGAAAGCGAGAAGGACAAGCGCGCGAATCATGGGAGCAAATATCGGCACGATTTCGCGCGGCGTCGATGCGGTTTCATGCGCTGGTCTGGCAATCGGGACAGACGCCAAAAAAGTCGAGTTCGTGATAGACGTCGCCATATCCAGTCTTGGCGGTGACTTTCTTTTCCAATTTCTCGACCGGGCACTCCATCGCGAGGTTCTCGATCTTGCCGCACTCGCGGCAGATGATGTGTTCGTGATGCTCGCCGGGCAGGTTGAGCATGAAGTAGTAGGATCGCTCGGGTGAGCCCACGCGCCGGACGAGGCCGATCTCCTCGAGCTTCACCAGGATGCGAAAAATCGACGAAGGATCGCACGAGTCGGCCAGAGCCGGCTCCCTGGCCAGGTTCGCCCAGCCGATGGGCCGGTCGAGCTTGAAGAGAACCCGCAGGATTTGACGCAGGGCATGGGTGCGCCGCATGCCCTTTTCGCGGCAGAAGTTCAGCGCCCAGTCGATTCGCGCCTCGAGCGGTTCACGTTTCACGCCCGCAACGTAACAAGATCAGGTCGCATCCGCAATCCGCACATTGTTGACATCCACTGCGAGAAGCATGTCGGTTGTTTACAAAAGACACTTGCGATAATTGTGCCGCGGATTACGGTTTCGCCGATGAAAAAATCCTTTTCCGCCCTGGCGGTTATTGCATTGGCGTTGGCGCAGGCGTCCGCCGCCGACAAAGTGAAGGTCGTTTCATTTTCATCGATCCTCACCGAGATTGCGCAGGAAGTGGGCGGCGACGCGGTGACCGTGACCGGCCTGGTGGGCCCCGGCGTCGATCCGCATGATTACCAGCCCACGCCGGGCGACCTGAAGCGACTCTCCGGCGCGAAGCTCATCCTCGCCTCGGGCAGGCACCTCGAGAACTACCTCGACAAATTGCAGGCCAGCGCGGGCGGCGACGCCCTGCTCGTGAAGGTCGGAGATCAACTGCCGTCGTTGAAGATGGCGGAGGAAGGCGACCCGAAGAGCGTCGTGGAGGATCCGCACTGGTGGAACAGCGTGGCGAACGTCGAGCAGGCGGTCCGGGTCGTGCGGGATGCGTTCATCGAGGTGGAGCCGGCCGCGAAAGCTGAATTCAAAAAAAATGCCGCCAGCCATCTCGCGCGGCTCGCAGCCCTCGACAAGTGGATCAAACAGGAAGTCGCACTCCTGCCCCGCGACCGGCGCGAGTTGGTGACCTCGCACGATGCGTTCCAGTATTTCGCGCGCGACTACGGATTTCGGATTTACGCCATCGAGGGCATCAGAACGGAGCAGGAGGCCTCAACCCGGGAGGTCAACGAGCTGATCGACACGATCAAAAAACAGAACGTGAAAGCGATTTTCCTCGAGGATACGCTTAATCCCAAGGTGAGCACCGAGATCGTGAAGGAGACCGGGGCAAAGGTCGGCGGGACGCTGTATGCCGATGGCTTGGGCGCAGGCGCCGACACCTACGAGAAAATGCAGAAGCACAACGTGACGATCATCGTGGAGGCATTGAAATAAGGCATGCGCGGATCCCCCCTGCTGCGGGCCGCGCTCATGGTGGCGGCCCTGCTCGCCCTGCTCATCCCGCTGCGCAGTCTCACGGCGGTGCGCTTGGCATCGCCTGCGATGAAACCGTCCATTGCCAGCGCGGATGCGACCGTTCATCTGGAGATCGTCTCGACTGCGACGCCATTCGCCTTCGCCGTATCCCATCTGGGCAAAGTGATCTGGCAGGGAGATTCTCCAACTTCGCCCGTTGCGATCGACGTGCGGCTGCCATTCCCGAAGGAAGGCATCGATCTTGCGCTGGAGGCGAAATGGCCGTCCGGCCAGACCGCGGCCGTGAAGCTGGCGGTGGCGCATGACGACAGCGAGACAGCCGGACAAACGCTTTGGGGCGACGGCGGCGTGAACGACGTGCTCACCTTCAAATAGCGCATGTCCTCCCACCGCCTCCAAATCCGCGATCTCACGGTCTCCTATCATCGCGTGCCCGCGGTGCATCATCTCGACCTGGAGATGCAGTGCGGGAAATCCATCGCGTTGCTCGGCCCGAACGGCGCGGGCAAGACGTCGCTCTTCAAGGCGATGGTCGGCCTGGTGAAGCCCGAGACGGGCGCCATCGAGCTGGGCGGGCACGGGACGCGCCGCACGCGGAAGGACATCGCCTACCTTCCGCAGCGCGAGGCGGTCGATTGGGACTTCCCCCTCACCGTGCGCGGTCTGGCGGAAATGGGCCGCTACACGCGGCTCGGCTGGTGGCGGCGGTTCGACTCGGCGGATGAGGCGGCCGTGCAGACGGCGCTCGCGACAATGGAACTCACGGAGCTCGCGGAGCGCCAGATCAGCGCGCTCTCCGGCGGCCAGCAGCAGCGGGCGTTCCTCGCGCGGGCGCTCGCGCAGGAGGCCCACGTGATGCTGCTCGACGAGCCGTTCACCGGCCTCGACAAATCGGCGCAGGACTTGCTCGGGCAGGCGCTTCGGCGACTTGTGAAGGCTGGGAACCTTGTGATCGCGTCGCACCACGACTTGAAATCCGTTCCCGAGCTTTTCGATCAGGTCATCTTTTTGAACGGTGAGTTGATCGCCTTTGGCGACACGGCTGACGTTTTTACCGAACGCAACATCGACCGAACCTTCGGGACGCAGGCCTTCGCCGGAACGTCCCGCAGCGCACGATGATGGACTGGCTTCTCGATCCATTCCGGCATGAGTTCATGCAGCGCGCCTTTTTTGGCTGCGCGATCATCGGCTTCACCAATGGCTGCCTGAGCACGTTCATCGTTCTGCGCCGGCTGGCGCTCATGGCCGACGCGCTTGCGCATTCGCTGCTGCCGGGCCTCGCGGTGGCGATCCTGCTGTTCGGACTTGCGCCGGTGGGATTGTTCTTTGGCGCGATGATCGCGGCAATGATCGTGGCCATCGGCACGCAGTTGATCGCGCGCAGTTCGCGCATCAAGGAGGATACTTCGCTCGGGCTGCTTTTCGCTTGCGCGTTCTCACTCGGTCTCGTGCTGTTGAGCCTTTCGCCCGTGCGCGTCGAGCTGCACCATTATCTTTTCGGCAACATTCTGGGCCTGTCCGACGCCGACCTGTGGGTGATCCATGCGATCAGCTTCCTCGTGCTGCCGACGCTCGTTGCGCTGGAGCGGCCGTTGCTTCTCACGGTCTTCGAACCGTCGATCGCGGCGAGCCAGGGCATTCGCGTGAATGCGTTGAACTACCTCCTCATGGGTGCGCTGGTGCTCTCGATGATCTCGTCGTTGCAGGCGGTCGGAGTGGTGCTGGCCCTCGGAATGCTCGTCGCACCGGCGGCCACGGTTTATCTATTTTCGGATTCGTTCAGCGTGCTGTTTTGGGGCGGCGGACTGCTGGGGATGTCCGGTTCCTGCCTCGGGCTGGCGGTCTCCTACTGGCTGAACCTGCCCTCCGGCGCATGCATCGTATTGCTGTTGGGATTGATCTTCCTTGTCGCGCTCTTGCTCAGCCCGAAATACGGCGTGCTGCCGCGCCTGTTCCGCCGGCGCCATTTCCACGAGCAATCGCTGGAGCGCTGGAAAGGCAGGGACGCCGTGAACGTCGCGCCTCCGCAGGAGTAGGGCTCGCTGCGGATCAACTCGCCGCGCCGAACAGTTCGTGGCCGAGCACGCTCAGGCAATAAATCGCGGCGGTCTCGGTGCGCAAAATGATCGGACCGAGCGTGACCGGCTGGCAGCCGTGGCTCTTCGCGAGATTCACCTCGGCGGGGGTGAAATCGCCCTCGGGTCCGACGAGGATTGTCACCTCCCGCGCGGGGCCGCCGTGATCCGCGGCGTAGGCGGCGAGCGTGGGCTTGATCGGTCGCGAGTCGGCCTGCAGCGAGGCGATGAGCAGAAGGCCCGCAGGGCGGCGCTGCTCGAAGAAGGCCTTCGGCGTGAGGGGTGGCGCGACTTCCGGCAGCCAGTTTTGCCCGCACTGCTTGCACGCCTCGAGTGCAATCGTCCGCCACTTTGCCTGCTTGGCGGCGGCTTCCCTGGCATCGAGCTGGACGATGGTACGGTCGGAAAGCAGAGGGACGATGTCGGAAGCGCCGAGTTCGACAGCCTTCTCGACGATGAGGTCCATATTTTTGCCCTTCGGCACGGCTTGCGCGAGCGTCACGTGGCAGGCGATGGGTGCCGATGCCGCGCGGTGCAGCACCCGCAGCGAGGCTTCGCGTTTGTTCGCGGTGAGGATTTGCGCGGTGGCTTCGCGGCCCCGCCCGTCGAATAGAACGATTTTGTCGCCCGGCGCGTGGCGCGCGACGTTCAGGCAATGGTGCGCCTCGTCGCCGGAAAGGGTGGGTGTATCGGAAAGCAAATCCCCGGCGGGCAAAAAGAAACGGTGCATCGGGCGAAGTCAGACCGCGGCCAACTCGAACGCGGCGAATCGGCTCTTCGCCTCCGGCGGGACGTGCGCCGTGACGACGGCGATATCCTCGTCGTAGCGGACGGACAGCACGTGGCCAATGCGGTGCAGCTCTGCGAGCGCGGCGGATTCGGAGATTGGCACATGGAACTCGACACGCATGCGCCAGGCCCGGAGCCGGATCGTGAGTTCGTCGATGAGCGTGTCGATGCCTTCGCCCGTGCGTGCGGAGACGCCAACACTGCCAGGATAGTGGGCGAGCGTCTGCCGCACAATGGCGGGATCGGTGACCGCGTCGATTTTGTTGAAGATAAGGAGCGTCTGTTTGCCCTGGGCATTGAGCTCGCGAATCGTCGCATCGACCGCGGCCATCTGCTCGTGAAAATACGGGTGGCTGAGATCGACGACGTGCAGGAGCAGGTCGGCGAGGACGACTTCCTCGAGGGTGGCCTTGAAGGACTCGATGACGGTGTGCGGCAACTTGCGAATGAAACCTACCGTGTCGGTGAGCAGCATCTTCTGGCGGCTTGGCAGAATGAACTGCCGTGTCGTCGGATCGAGCGTGGCGAAGAGCTTGTCCTCGGCGAGCAGGCCGGCCCCGGTGAGGCGGTTGAGCAGCGAGGATTTGCCGGCGTTCGTATAGCCGACGAGCGAGGCGAGCGGCCAGTTGTGCCGCAGGCGGCCCTCCCGCTGGACGGTGCGGTTGCGGCGCACGTCTTTGAGGTCGCGTTCGAGCCGGGAGATGCGCTCCTGCACGCGGCGGCGGTCCACTTCGAGCTGCGTTTCACCCGGGCCCCGTGTGCCGATTCCGCCGCTCTGGCGGGAGAGGTGCGTCCACATGCGGGTGAGGCGCGGGAGAAGATATTGGAGCTGGGCGAGCTCGATTTGCAGGCGGCCCTCCTTCGTGCGCGCGCGCTGGGCGAAAATGTCGAGGATAAGCTGCGTGCGGTCAAGCACCTTGCGCGAGGTGAGTTCCTCGAGATTGCGGCCCTGGGCGGGCGAGAGCTCGTCGTCGAAGATGACGGAGGTCGCCTGTTTGGTCTCGCAGAGCCGTGCGATTTCCTCGGCCTTGCCCTTGCCGATGTAATACGGCGCGGTCGGCTTCTCCATTTTTTGCACGACGGTATCGACCACCTGCGCGCCGGCGCTGGCGGCCAGTTGCTTGAGTTCCGCGAGCGAGTCCTCCAGATCCCAATGGCTCAGCCCCTGTTGCTCGAGGCCGACGAGGATGGCTCTCTCCGCGATGCGCCGCTGAGGGTCAATCATGAAAAGTCGAGCGCAGCGAGCGCGCTCTCAGCCGCCTGCGAGGGGTTTTGGGTATCGGTCAAATCCAACGACCGGAACCTAGTTTGGTTGCGAAACCACGTCAATTGCCTTTTGGCATATTTGCGGGTTGTGGTGATCATCGCCGTCTCGCATTCGGCGCGTGTGAGCCGGCCGTGAAGCAGGGCCTGGATTTGGCGCAAGCCAATGGCCCGGGCCGCCGTCGGACCGACGGATTCGCCCAGCGAGCGAACTTCGTCGATCACGCCTGCATCGAACATGGATCGCACGTTCGCCTCAATGCGGCGTTGCATCTCCTCGCGGTCCCGCACGAGCAGCAGGCCGCGGGCTTCGGAGGATGGAGTGGTGCGAAATTCTGCCAGCGGACGTCCCGAGCCCTCGACGATCTCGATAGCGCGAACGACGCGGCGTTTGTTCCGAACATCCACCCGTGCGGGCGCGTCGGGATCCGCCATGCGCAGTCGCTCGATGAGGCGTGGCAATTCAAGGGCATCCAGCTCGGCGCGGAGCCCGGCATCTGGCGGCGGCGCGGGGTCGAAGCCCTCGATGAGCGCGCGAAAATAGAGGCCGGTGCCGCCGACGACGAGCGGGATTTTCCCGCGCGCGATCACGTCGGCGAGCGCTGGCTGGGCCAGCGCGGCGTAGCGGTGGACGTCGAACGTCTCGCCGACCGAAATGCAGCCGATGAGGTGGTGCGGCAGCCACCGCAGATCCTGTGGTGTGGGCTGCGCCGTGAGGATGGGCAGTCCGGTGTAAATCTGAAATGCATCGGCGCCGACGATTTCCCCGCCGAGCCGTTCGGCCAGCGCGAGGGCAAGCGAGGATTTGCCGACGCCGGTCGGGCCGGCGATGAAAAGAATTCCGGAATTCGGACGGCCATGCTGAATCGGAATCATGTTCAAACAACCGTTTCGCGGCGCGAAAAAGGAAAAAGGGCCGGCCTTCGAGGGCCGGCCCTTTTCAGGTGAAGTGGACGGGTCCTATCGTTCGGGTTGCTGGGAGCGCTCGTCGCGCTCGTCGCGGCGGTCGGCGGCCTTGGCCCCGCTCACCACCAGCTTGCGGCCCATGTATTCCTTGTCGTGGAGTTCGGAGACGGCGCGTTTCGCCTCCTCGATGGTCTGCATCTGGACGAACCCAAAGCCCTTCGAGCGATGGGTCTGCCGATTGCTCACGACCTCGACGGACTGGACAATGCCCACACCGTTGAAGAGATCGAGCAGATCGCTCTCGACAGCGTCGAAGGACAGGTTGCCCACGTAGAGACGGGGGGTGGTTACCTCGACCGATTCGGGTGCGCGCATGCCGGCGCGTGCCGGTCGTGGAGCGCGCTCGGTGCGTTCGACTCGCGGCTCGGTGGATGCTGTTGGCTCGCTTCGGCGTGGAGTCGAGGCGAAGGGCTTGGTCTGTGTGCCGCCGGTGAAGAAGGCGACGATCTTTTGCCAGAGCGTCAGTTTCTTATGCCGTCGCGTGGACGACTCGGAACGGCGAATGCGTGTACTGCCACTTTCCTCGGAGGAATGGCGTGAGCTGCCCTCGCGGGAACGATTGCTCCCTCCCCGCCGCGGACCGCGGCGCCCCCCGCGCGAGGAACTGTGGGAATTGTCTGCTGTATAATTGGTTGACATGTTTGTATTTACGATATGCGGAGGAGTGGGCGCCGCGCCGGCGTTCGGCGCGTGAGTCTCGGGATACGACCGCTCCAGACCGCGATGGATTATGGTCGGGGGGCTCGTTTCGGCGCGTGGGACTTTCTTCCCCCGGCGCAGACGCGAGCAGGTTCTCGAGCAGGCGGAGCAACGGACGCAAGAACAGCCGGATCCATTGTGATCCGGGTGAGAGAGTTGCGAAATAGCAGGCCGCGATTTGCACGAAAGAAACCCCTGACAAGCCGCCACTATCCCTGCGGTTCACGAAAAGATCAAGCTCCATCCTCGGGGGCGGGCTCGCGGTAACCCGCGAATGGGGCAAAAACCGTGCAACTCCGGGTCGAAGCTGGCGTTTCATAGCTATATGAATCCGACTCGGTTCAGGATCCTGCTCGGCGTGGCCGTTGTGCTCTTCGGCATCCTTGCATGGCATTGGATTTCCGGCTGGGGTCTGGTCACGGTGCATGCCGACGAACAGCCGCTTGCGAAGATCATTCGTTCCATCGAGCGCCAGGGCGGCATTCAGATCGTAACGAACGCGGATCTCGCCGCGCCGGTTTCGATGGACGTGGACCGCGTGCCCGTCGCGGAGGCGGTGGATGTGCTTACCGCCCGGCTTGATGGCGATTGGAGCGTCGGCTATGTGGCCGGACCTGCGAAAACGGATGTCGCTGCCGGTCTTGCGGCGCTGAAGGAGGGAAAGCGGGATGAGAATTTCGTTCGGTTTGGTTTTGGTGGAGGCTTTGGCGGCGGAATGGGTGGGGGCGATTCGGTGGTCGATATCCGCCGCGTCTCCTGGAAGGTCTCTCCGTCCGACGATCAGCAGCTCCAGTCCTACCTTGACCAGTTCGCACAAAAGACCGGCGCGATGGCGATGGCCCCGGAGGCATGGAATCCGACCCTCGCCAAAACGCCGGACGGGGGCCGCGCCGCAGCGGCGATTCGCGGGCTGGTGCGCTCGGCCAACGGCCAGGTGCAGGAGGTTTTCCTTATCCGGGTTCGCGACGATGAAGGGGATCGCACGGCCGACGCCGGACGGGATCGATCCGGCCGTGCTGATGGCGGCTTTGGCGGGGGTCGCGGGAATTTTCATCCCGAGTGGATGGAGGAGCGGGCGCAGGCGCGCATCGAGCAGTTGCCGGCGGAAGACCGAGCGCAGGCGAAGAAGGATTTCGATGACATGCGCGCCACGTGGCAGAAAATCCGCTCGCTGCCGGAAGCTGAGCGCCGCGCGGCCATGGAGAAACTGTTCAACGATCCCGCTGTGCAGGAGCGCATGATGGAGCGGCAGATGTCACGCGACGCGAAGCGCAGCCCCGAAAAGAGGGCCGAGCGGTTCCGGCAGTATATTCAGAGGAAGCAGCAAATAAAGGCCTCGTCCTGATTCGCCATGCGCCGACCGCACGCCGCATTCACTCTCATTGAGCTGCTGGTTACGATAGCGATCATCGGGATGCTGGCCGTCCTGCTGGCGCCGACTCTGGGTCGCGCCCGCGCCAAGGCGGAGAGCGTGAAGTGCGCGAACAACCTCCGCGGCATTGGGGCGGCGGTGATGCTCTATACGCAGGACAACGACAACCGCTTCCCGATGATCGAGTCCATGCCGACCAATCCGGTTTACCCGCCCGGCAGCAACGCGGGGACGCTGCTTTCCGTTCTTGCGCCATACGGCGTGAACGATGCGCTGCTGCGCTGCCCCGCCGACATCGCGGGAAAGAACTATTACAAGAAGGAGGGTGCCAGCTACATGTGGCGCCCGCTCGTGGATGATGAACTCGTCACCGCGCCGAAAATCTACAGCCCGCGCCGGGGCGAAATTGTGCCGCCGCTCAGCCGGCTTCCTCTTGCAGCCGACTACACAAACGTGCATCGCGGACACATCAACTGCGTCTTCGCCGACGGGCACGTGCGCACGTTTTAGCGTGCGCGGCGGGCAGCGTGCTTCTTCAAACCGCGGCACTCAAGCGCGGGCCAGTTCGAATGTCGCGGCGGCATTCCCGGCGGCCGCGGCTGGCGGCTCGTCCAGCGGGTAATGGATCAGTTCGAGCCGCCCGTCGAAATGCTCGACGATGGCAGTGCCGCTCTCGACCCAGTCGCCGGTGTTGTAATACGTGATGCCGTCGATCTCGCGGACCGCGGCGGTGTGGATGTGGCCGCAGAGCACCGCATCGACGTCGCGCTCACGCGCAAAGCGGACCACGGATTCCTCGAATTTCCCGATGAAATTCACGACATTCTTCACCTCCGCCTTCACGTAGGCGCTGAGCGACCAGTAACCGAGTCCCAACCGGCGGCGGAAGAAATTCACGAGACCGTTGAAGCGCATGAGGAGTGTGTAGCCGACATCCCCCACATGCGCGAGCCAGCCGAGATTCTGGACCACAGCGTCGAGTTCGTGACCGTGAATAATGAGGATGCGCCGGCCGTCGGCGGTCGTGTGGACGGCGTTTTGCTGGAGCGTCACGCTGGCAAAGTTCCCATAGAAGGCGCCGAGGAATTCGTCGTGATTGCCGACGATATAGATGATTTCGGTTCCCTTGCGACCCTTGCGCAGAAGCTTCTGGATCACGTCGTTGTGCTCCTGCGGCCAGTAGATCCCGCGCCGCAGCGCCCAGATGTCGATCAGGTCGCCGACCAGGTAGAGCGTCTCGAATTCATAGTCCTTGAGGAAATCGAGCAATGCGCCCGCCTTGCATCCGCGAGTACCCAGATGCACGTCCGAAACCCATCCTGTCCGATAGTGTGCCATGCGTCTCCTTTGGTTTATTCACAAGTTATTCACATTCCGATTTAATCTGGGAACCTTCGTAATGTTACAATCCCGCAACAATTCGAGAGCGTTTCGCGTATCCGTTTCAGGAAAACGTTGACGCCGACTGGCAAAGTGGGGTTTGACCTTTGGGCGTGCGTTCGCCGGATTCGGCGTATCGTGCGGACGGGTATGGCGAAATTTGATCCGAAACTCATTCCGACGGAGCCCTGCTGGTATTGCGTGCGCGTGCGTCCGAAGCAGGAGGCGGTGACGGCGCGCATGCTGCGCACGGAGGCGGAGATCGAAGTTTTCTGTCCCTTTATTCGTTTCAAACGGGCCCGCCGCGATGGGACGATGTGGGTCACCGAGGGCATGTTTCCCGGCTACCTGTTTGGGAGGTTTGCGTTCGCCGAGCACCACCGGCATGTCGTTTCGATTGCGGGGGTCTCGACCATTGTGCGCTTCGGCGAGCAGCCGGCCATCGTGCCGAACGCGGTGATCGACGAATTGCAGGCCCACGTGAGCGGCGACGACACGATCGTCATTTCGCAACCCATCGAACCGGGAACGGAAGTGAAGATCGTCGAAGGGGCGTATGCGGGGGTAAGGGCCATCGTCTCGCGCGTGCTGCCGGCGGGCATGCGCGTGGCCGTGCTGCTCGAGGTATTGGGCATGGAGCGCGAGGTGGAAATCGCGACCGACGCGGTCCTGCCCGACGCCTCCCACCCGCTTGCGCCGAAATAGCCGGGCCGTCCGTTTGCAAGCTCCGCGCGCCGGGCATTTCCGATTTACATTCGGACGAAACGGCTTTTCATTCTCCGTTCCGCCCGATGCCCCAAATGCAGCCAGGTGGGGCCCGTCATGATCAACTGGATTCTCAAACTCATCCTCGGTTCCAAAAACCAGCGCGAGCTGCGCCGCATGCAGCCCACCGTGCGGAGGATCAACGAGATCGAGTCGGAGCTCGGCGCGC
The DNA here is from genome assembly GCA_028713285.1 of Terrimicrobiaceae bacterium. GTDB lineage: Bacteria > Verrucomicrobiota > Verrucomicrobiia > Chthoniobacterales > JAATET01 > JAATET01. The sequence goes on along the minus strand of JAQTOP010000002.1, from coordinate 16,850 downwards.
TCAGCGACGACGAGCTGCGCGGGAAGACGGCCGCATGGAAGGCCGAGCTCTCGAAGATCGAGGATCACGCCGCTTTGCAGACGCGATTGGATGAGATCCTGCCGGACGCCTTCGCCGTCGTGAAGCAGGCCGCGCGGCGGCTCACCGAGCGCAAACACACCTTCACCGTGTGCGATCAGCCGGTGACCTGGAACATGGTGCATTTCGACGTGCAGTTGATCGGCGGCATGGTGCTGCACAAGAGCCGCATCGCCGAAATGGCCACCGGCGAAGGCAAGACGCTCGTCGCCACGCTGCCCCTCTATTTGAACGCGTTGACCGGGCGCGGCGTGCATCTGGTCACGGTCAACGATTACCTCGCGCGCCGCGACGCGGAGTGGATGGGCCAGATCTACGGCCTGCTCGGGCTGACGACCGGCATCATCCAGGAGGATCAGGATCCCGTGGAGCGCCGCGCGCAATACGCCGCCGACATCACCTACGGAACGAATGCGCAATTCGGTTTCGACTACCTGCGGGACAATGGTATGGCCACCAGCCGCGAGCAGCAGGTGCAGCGCGGGCACTACTACGCCATCGTGGACGAGGTGGACTCGATCCTCATCGACGAGGCCCGCACGCCGCTCATCATCAGCGGCCCCGCCACCGTTTCGACGCACCAATACGACCGCTTCAAACCGCTCGTCGATCAGCTTGTGCGCCGGCAGACGATGCTTTGCGGCCGCCTCGTGGCGGAAGGCAGGGAGCTGCTCGAAAAAGGCGACAAGGAGGCCGCCGGGCGCATTCTCTTCAAAGTGAAGCTCGGCCAGCCCCGAAACAAGGCGCTGCTGCGCCTGATGGAGGATCCTGATATCCGCCGCCTCGTGGACAAGTCGGAGCTGTATTTCTATCAGGACAACAAGACGAAGGACGAACTCATCGGGCTCAAAGAGGAGCTGTTTTTCACCATCGACGAACGCCAGCAGGATGCCGATCTCACGCAGCAGGGACGGGATTTTCTGAACCCCGACGACGCCGACGCCTTCGTGCTGCCGGATCTGCTCACCGAGTTCGCCGACATCGACACGAGCTCGGAACTCGACGCCGCCGCGAAGATCCAGGCGAAGGCGGATCGCCAGACACATTGCGACACGCAGGCCGAGCGCATCCACAATATTTCGCAGCTCCTCAAGGCGTATTGCCTCTACGAAAAGGATGTCGAATACGTCGTCGAGGACAACAAGGTTCTTATCGTCGATACCTTCACGGGCCGCAAGATGGCGGGCCGCCGCTGGAGCGATGGCCTGCACCAGGCGGTCGAGGCCAAGGAGGGCGTGCAGATCGACCGCGAGACGCAGACGCTCGCAACGATCACGATTCAAAATTACTTCCGCCTCTACGAAAAGCTCGCGGGCATGACCGGCACCGCCGAGACGGAGGTCAACGAATTCCACGACATCTACCGGCTCGATGTCTCCGTCATCCCGACGAATCGCAAGGTCGCCCGCGTCGATTTGAACGACCGCATCTACAAGACGCGCCGCGAGAAATACGCCGCGGTGATCGCCGAGATCCAATCCGCCTACGCGAAGGGCCAGCCGGTGCTCGTGGGCACGGCGAGCGTCGAGGCGTCGGAACTCGTGAGCCGCATGCTCAAGCGCGACAAGGTTCCACACACCGTGCTGAATGCGAAGTATCACATGCAGGAGGCCGAGATCGTGCAGCGAGCGGGCCTTGGCGGGGCCGTCACCATCGCGACGAACATGGCGGGCCGCGGCACGGACATCAAACTCGGCGAGGGCGTCGTCGCGCTCGGCGGCCTCTACGTGCTCGGCACCGAGCGGCACGAGAGCCGGCGCATCGACCGGCAGTTGCGCGGCCGCTGCGCGCGCCAGGGCGACCCGGGCTTGTCGCGGTTTTTCGTGAGCTTCGAGGACGACCTCATGCGCAACTTCGGCGCCAGCGAGCGCATGACGAAGATCATGGAAACCTTCGGCATGAAGGAGGGCGAGGAGCTCGAGCACCCCTGGCTCAATCGCAGCGTCGAGACCGCGCAAAAGCGCGTCGAAGCGCGCAACTACCAGATTCGCCGGCGTACGCTCGAGTTCGACGACGTGATGAACCAGCAGCGCGAAGTCGTCTATGGCTATCGCAACGAAGTGATGGACACCGACGATCCGCGCGCGATGATTTACGAGGTCATCGACGAGGTCGTGCCCAAGCGGGTGGCCGAGTATTTGAATGCCGTCGAGGGCGAAGAGTCCGACGCCCAGGGCCTGCTGAACTGGCTCAACACGACCTTCCCGCTCGGCCTCACCGCCGAGCGCGCGGGGCTCGAAAGCCGCACCGTCGAGGAGAACACGTCCCATCTCATCAACACGATCAAAAGTGCCTACGAGCAAAAGGCCGCCATCGAGGAGCCGACGGGCCTGCGCGGCCTCGAGCGGTACATCATCCTCAACGCCATCGATCGCCTGTGGCAGGAGCATCTCTACGCGATGGACGGCTTGCGCGAGGCCGTGTCCCTGCGCGCCTTTGGCCAGAAGGATCCGCTCATCGAATACAAGAACGACGGCTACGCGATGTTCGTCGAATTGATGGACAGCATCAAAAGCGAAGTCCTCAACAATCTCTTCCGCAGCACGACGAACCTGCAGGCGTTCGAGAAACTCCTCGGCAGCCTGCCGCAGACCCTCATCCAGCAAATGCTCAGCGGCAACCTCACGCTCGGCGGTTCCGCCGCGGAGCAGGCGGGAGCGCAGGAAGTCGAGGAAGAGAATCCGTCGCCCCGTCTGGAATTGCCGCTGCGCCGCGAAGCCCCGCGCGTGGGCCGCAACGACGCGTGCCCCTGCGGAAGCGGCAAAAAGTTCAAAAACTGCTGCGGCCGCAGCGCCTGAGGCGCCCGCCGCATCGGCGCTTTCCCCCCCGGACCCGGCGGTCCAGAATGACGGCATGAAACTCACCTACTACGGCCACTCCTGCTTCGGGGTCGAAGTTGCCGGAATGGCGCTGCTCTTGGATCCGTTCATTTCTCCCAACCCTCTCGCGGAATCCATCGACGTGGATGCGGTGCCCGCGGATTTCATCCTGCTCTCGCACGGGCATGCGGACCACGTCGCCGACGCGGTGCGCATCGCCCAGCGCACCGGCGGGACCGTCATTGCGAACTTCGAAGTGGCGAACTGGATCGGCGCGCAGGGAGTGACGAAAATCCATCCGATGAACCATGGCGGCAGTTGCGGCTTCGATTTCGGACGCGTGAAATATGTGAAGGCGGTTCATTCGAGCAGCCTGCCCGACGGGAGCTACGGCGGACAGCCGGGCGGATTCGTGGTGGCGGCGAAGGACGGCGGCAGTTTTTACTTCGCCGGCGACACGGCGCTCACGCTCGATATGAAGCTGATCGCCGAGGAATTCGATCTGCGCTTCGCGGCGCTGCCGATCGGGGATAATTTTACGATGGGCGCTGCCGACGCCGCGAAGGCCGCCGGTTTTCTTGGATGCGACGAGGTCGTCGGCATGCATTACGACACGTTCCCGCCGATCTGCATCGACCACGACGTGGCGAGGGCGGCCTTCCAGCGGGCCGGTCGGCGTTTGCATCTGCTCGAAATCGGAGAAACGCGCGCGTTTTGATGCTGCCGGACGTTCGGGACGGGTCTAGGATTGCGCCACCTCCATGAAAATCGTCGAGCAACTCGCGCTGTTTCTCCACAACAAGCCCGGAACGCTCGCCGCCGTCTGCGATGCGCTCGCCGAGGCGAAGGTGAATATTTATGGCATGAGCGTCTCCGACGCGACAGATCATGCGGTGGTGCGCATGGTCGTAAGCGATCCGCGCAAAGCGCAGCACATTTTCGAGGCTCACGGCACGCTGGTGATGGAGAGCGACGTGCTGATGATCGAGAACGAAAACCGGCCCGGCATGCTCTCGCGCATCGCGAAGGCGCTCGCCGAAAAGAAGATCAATATCGAATACGCCTACCTCGCGTCGCTGCCCAGCGCGAGGAAGGGCCTGCTCATCATGCGCGTGAATGACGCGAAAAAGGCCCTGCGCGTGCTGAAAAACGCCGCAATCGCGTAACAAGGCCCCCGCGACGGTTGACAGCGCCTGTCTGTGCGGGAATATCTCTCGCATGCCGAGCGAGTCCGTCTCCATTTTGCACGAGGGTCCGTATGAGGCGGCCGCGGTGCAGCATGCCGCCGGACGGATTCGCGCGGAATTGAATGGCCCGGCGACGATCGCGTTCGCCTTCGTCACGCCCGATTACCTGCCGGATCTGGAGGAGTTTGCCGATACGATTCGCGTGGACGGCCATGTGCTTGAGCTGGTCGGCTGCACCGGCAGCGGCCTTACCTTCGACGCCATCGAGCGGGAGGGGGGCAGTGGGTTCTCGATTCTTGCGCTGCGCACGGAGAATACCCGGATCGCGATCCACGCGCTGCCGACCACTCTCGTGGAAAGCGCGGACGGCCCGAAATTCTGGAAACAGCGCTTCGCCCCGGCGGAAGGGTGGCTGGTGCTTACCAACCCATTCGGCTTTGCGGTGGACGACTGGCTGGTCGATTGGAATGCAGCCTTCCCCGGGGTGCCCACGGTGGGCGGTCTTGCCAGCGGTGGGCGGCAGGCGGAGAGCATGGGGGTGTTTCACAATGGCAGGGTGATCGACGGCGGTATCGCGGTGGGATTGTCCGGCACGGTGCGGCTGGTGCCTGTCGTCAGCCAGGGCTGCCGGCCGATCGGCGAGCCGTTGCCGGTGACAAAGGCCGAGGATAACATCATTTTCGCGCTGGGCTCCCGGCCCGCGTATCAGGCCCTCGAGTCGGCCTTCCAATCGCTCTCGGAATCCGAGCGTTCCCACGCGCAGGGCAACCTTTTCGCCGGAATTGCAGGCACGGAATATCTCGAGGATTTTCGCCCCGGGGATTTTGTGATTCGCAACATCATCGGCGCAGACCCCGACTCGGGCGCAGTCGTCATCGCGGGCATTCCACGCGTCGGCCAGACCGTGCAATATCAATTGCGGGACCGGCAATCGGCGGACAACGACCTTCGCCGCGTGCTGCGCGTGGCTGCGGCGGATGGCCGGCGGCCGGTCGCGTCGCTGCTATTTTGCTGCACCGGGCGCGGGTCGAGTTTCTTCGGCGTGGCGGGTCACGACGCGGGCATGCTCGAAGAGGTGTTTGGCCGTCACAGCTCGGCGGGATTATTTTGCAATGGCGAGATCGGGCCCGTTGCGGGGCGGAATTGTGTGCATGGTTACACGGCCGCGTGTGCTATCTTCGTGGAAACCTAAGGGGAATATGGCGGGGAAAAGGAAAAGTCTGATCGGTGCATTCCTGGTGGTCGTGCTCGCGGCGGGAGGCGGGGGCGCGTGGTTCCTGCTGTCCGCCCGTCCGCTTGCCGACTCGAAGGACGAACTGCCTGCGAATCTGCTCGCGAAGGTCGAGCGCCGCGACATCGACTCGAAACTGCTGCTCTCCGGCGAGGTGGTTCCCGCCCTCAAGATGGAGGTCAAACCCGAGGTCGGCGGCAAGGTGAAGGAAATCGCCGTCAGCGTGGGGCAACACGTGAAAAAGGGCGACCTGCTCGCCATCATCGACGACACCGACCTGCAAACCCAAAAACGCTCCGCTGAAACTGCCATCGAAGGCACACAGCTCACGGTTGACAAAAACAAGGGGAACTATGATCGGGCGAAGGCGCTCTTCGATGAGAAACTCATCAGCAAGGAGGTCTATGCGAACCTCGAGGCCGATCTGAAGATCTCGGAAAACGCTCTCGAGAAAGCGCAGAGCCAGCTTCAGTCCGTCAACGACAGCCTGAGCAAGACGCGCATCGTCGCGCCCTCCGACGGCACCGTGCTCGATATCCAGGTGAACGAAGGCCAGGTTGTCACGGCCGCCGCAAGCGTGAACTCCGGCACCACGCTGATGATCTTTGCCGATCTCTCGCGCCTGCTGATCGACACGAACGTGAACCAGATGGATGTCGCCAAGCTCTCTGCCGGGCAGGAGGTCTCCGTGAATATGCAGGGGGACGATACGAACTCCGTGAAGGCGCGCGTCGAGTTCGTCGCGCCGCTGGCCACCGTCAAGAACAACATCAAGGGCTTTGAAGTCCAGGCCCTCATCCAGGACAATCGCGGCACTCTCAAACCCGGCATGTCCGTGAGCATGGTGGCGCCCGTCGGCAGTGCCAAAGGGGCCGTGAGCGTGCCGATCAGCGCGGTGTTCAAACAGGATAACGACCGCGTCGTCTATGTGCGCAAGGGCGTCTCGACCGAGCGCCGCAAGGTGAGGGTCGGATTGACGAACATGAGCTACGCGGTGATCGTCTGCGGCCTCGCCGTTGGCGAGGAGATCCTGCTCGTCGAGCCGCGGGATCTCGCGGGGGCGAATCCCACGTAAGCAAACGGAAGCTGCGCGTGGCCCTCGTTCTCCTCCAGGACGTCAAAAAGTATTATTTCCTCGGCGGTCAGGAGATTCGCGCCCTCGATGGGGTGAACCTCCGCATCGACGAGGGGGAGTTCGTCGCCATTACGGGACCCAGCGGCAGCGGAAAATCCACGCTCATGCACCTGCTCGGCTGCCTCGACACGCCCACCGCCGGCAGGATGGAAATCTGCGGGCACGACCTCAGCCAGGCCACTTCGGATCAGCTCTCGCTCGTGCGCAATCGCGAGATTGGCTTTGTCTTCCAGTCCTTCAATCTCCTCTCGCGCCTCAACGTCGTCGAGAATGTCGAGGTCCCGCTCATCTATTCCGGCGTGCCGGGGCGCAAGCGGCGTGAAAAGGCGGAGTCGCTCGTCCGGCGCGTGGGCCTCGAGCAGCGCATGCGCAACCGCCCGACCCAGCTCAGCGGCGGGCAATGCCAGCGCGTGGCCATCGCCCGCGCGCTCGTGAACGACCCCCGCATCCTTTTCGGGGACGAACCCACGGGAAATCTCGACAGCCACACCGGCGAGTTGATCCTGCACATGTTCACCGAGCTGCACCAGGCGGGCCGCACGGTCGTGCTCGTCACGCACGATCCGGATGTTGCCGCCGTCACACACCGCGTCATCGAGATTCGCGACGGTCGCGTGCAGCGGGAATATGATCCCCGCGTCGCCGCATGAACCTCTTCATCAGCCTCGAAACGGGCCTGCGCGAAATTTTTTCGCACAAGTTCCGCAGCTTCCTCTCCATGCTTGGCATCGTGCTCGGCGTCGGCAGCCTGATCGCGACCATGGCGATCACCGGCGGCATCGAGCGGGGCACGCGCGCCTTCATGGAGCAGATCGGCGGGCTCGAAATGGTGAATGTCGTGAACAAGGAAATCTCGAACGATCTTCAGGATTTTTGGAATCTCTCGCCGGGGCGCACGCTGCAGGATGCCTATGCCATCAAACAGGCGGCGCCCCTCGTCTCGCATGTCTCACCGCAGCTCGATCTGGGTTTGCCGGTATCGAGCGGCGGGCAGACGATGCGCGTGCGGGTGAGCGGCGTATGGCCGGATTTTCTCGAGATCGCGAGACATCAAATCGCCGCCGGACGCTTCATCGGCGATCTCGACGTGGACCGCGGCCAGCGCTGCGCGGTGATTGGCAATACCATCGCGGCGACGCTCTGGCCAAACCTCGCTCCGGCTGACACCGTCGGGCAGACCATCTATTTGAACGACTCGCCTTTCACTGTCGTCGGGGTATTCACCCTCTACGAACGGGATCGGGATCGCCTGGCGCGCGAGCGGGGCCTTTCGAAGGTCGAGGAGGATCGGCGCGAGCGGCGCGGAACCCGGCCGAATCGGGGCGACCCCTTTCGCGGCAAGAACGAGGCCGTCCTTATTCCGTTCACCACGATGTTCTACGAATTCAAGTCCGCCGCGTTCCCCGACAACTCCTCCGACACCGTCCCCATCGAGAATCTCACGATTCGGATCGGGAATCTGAAGAGCTTCGAGCAGGCGCTGGGCGAAGTGCGCAAGGCGCTCGAGATCACGCACCGCGGCGTGGACGACTTCGGTTTCGACACGCGCGAGGATTGGTTCGACCAAATGGAGCAGCGCATGCGCTCGACGCGCACAAGCGGAGGATTGATCGCCGGGATCAGCCTGCTCGTGGGCGCCATCGGGATCACAAACATCATGCTCGCGAGCATCACCGAGAGGGTGCGCGAGATCGGCATCCGGCGCGCGGTCGGCGCTCGAGCCCGGGACATCTTTCTTCAAATCATCGTCGAGAGCGTATCCATTGCCCTGATGGGCGGGGTGATCGGCGTGGTTGTGGGATTCGGCATCGTGCAGCTCCTCACCCTGCTCGCGCCCGGCGACAGCGAGCCATTCATTTCGGCCGCGAGCATCGGGCTGAGCATTGGGTTCGCCGCGGTGGTGGGCGTGCTGTCGGGCATCTATCCCGCCGTGCAGGCCTCGCGCCTCGACCCGATCCAGGCGCTGCGCTACGAGTGAGTCCCGGCGGGATGCCACCGCTGCAGGTAGGCGCGTAGCGCACCGCAATCCACCGGTGAGGAACGGAAGCCGATGTAACCGTCGGGCCGCACCAGATAGCAGGCCTCGTCACTCACGTCGTAGGCCGTGTATGCATGGGACTCCGAGTCGATCAGCAGACCATCCGCGGGATCCCCCGAAGGAGGGATCCATACCGCGTGTACCAAGTCGCGACGATCCTTGAACTCTTCCGCCATCAATCGCAGCTCCGCAGAGCGTGCGGCGGTCGCACCCGGCCCGGCGAAGATCAGGAGCTGAAGCCGCGGATCGCCCCGCCACGTCTCGAACAGCCGTTTTGCCACGCCGTTGGCCTCCAGCATTCCCCCGGCGTCCGGCGCGCGCTCGCCGGCGCGCGGGCCGCAATCGCGCCAGCGTGGGCGATGGTCCTCGACGGCCGGGCTGTCGGGATACGCCACCTCGAGCATGCTGAAGTTTCGCGCGATATTTGCGGTGAGCCCGAGCTGGCTTACGACCCGGATCGCGAGGTTGCGAATCTCGACGGATACCGGATGGCGCAGGTTCACGAGTTTGGTCGCCGGCCCGATGGAATGCAGCAGACGCTTCGCATTGGCGTGGCGCTCCGCATCGTAACTCGCAAGCAATTCCTCTCGGGCGCGGCCCTGCAACACGAGCGCAAGTTTCCACGCGAGATTCAGGGCATCCTGGATGCCGGTATTCATTCCCTGGCCGCCGACCGGGCTGTGGACGTGCGAGGCGTCGCCGGCAAGGAACACCCGGCCGATGCGCATCGTCGGCGCGAGGCGCGTATTGATGCTGAACGGGCTGATCCACACCGGATCGTAGAGCGGAGCGTCAAGTCCGAACCGCTCGCGCACGAGTGTCTGGATGTCTTCCATCGTGATCGCTGCCCCCGCTTCCGGCGTCATTTTTGGCGCATTGACGATGACCCGCCAGCGGTTGTCATTCATCGGCGCGATGAATGCGAATCCCTCAGTGGAAAGGAACGCGATTGCTTCGTCGGGGCTGCGATCCCAGCGAATTTTCACGTCCGCGGTGATCCAGGTTGCATCCAGCGTTTCCCCCTCGAGGTGCAGGCCCAGCGCGGTGCGGACTGCGCTGCGCGCACCGTCCGCCCCTACCACGTAGGAAAATTCTTCGGTCGTTTCGCAGCCCCCGGCGGTTCTCGAGCGAACGCGAACGCCGCTTTCCGCTTGCGAGAGGTCGAGCAATTCCGTGCCACGCTCGACGGCCACGCCGAGCGCGGCGAGACGCGCGGTCAGCAGCCGCTCCGTTTCGAATTGCTCCAGGCCGAGCATGAACGGGTAGGCGGTGGACAAATGGTCGAGGTTTGGGCGTGTGAGGAGGAGTGCGTTCGGCGCATAGACCGCGGCTCCATGCACCCTTATACCCGCAGCGAGGAAGTCCTCGACGAACCCGAGCCGTTCGAAGAGTTCGAGCGTGCGGGCGTAAATGATCGCCGCACGTGACCGGTCGGTTGGCGCGGCCAGTTTGTCGATCAAACGGACGTCGGCACCATACTGCGCGAGGGCGAGCGCGACGCTCAGGCCCACGGGTCCCGTGCCGACGACAAGGAGAGGAGTTGTTGGATGGAGGCATTGCACTCATAGAGGACGGAATCGCGCTGTTTCGCAATGGCGAACCTCCATCGTGCAGGCCCAGAGTTCGTCGCGAATTTCCCATTGACGCACACTGTGATCCACTCATATTGTTTATCACGATACAACTGATCGTGATTTCGTCACCTGAGGGTGATGCGCCCTTGTCGTCTTTTGCATCGGACCAACCGACCATACACAGTGACAGGCCTAGTTATATTTCGGAGAGGGTTCGCCTTCCGTCGAGGGCGCAGCGGATGCAAACGCCCGCTGGCATACACTTTAGACGACTCACGAGATCATGATTGACCTTGGGTTCAGTGGGCTCTTCCGGGCCGCAAGTGCGGTCGGGCTCGGGGCTGTTTCGTTGCAATTGGCGGCCTCTCCCGCCGAGGCGGGCGACATTCTGCGCGGCGGCGCGGTGATGTCCTCCTCCGCGCGACGGAGTCAGCCTTCCAGCGCCGGTGCCGGAGCCGATGTCGCCGCCCGGACGCAGGCCAATGCCGGCGACCGGCTCGCCCGCACGAGCAAGGCGCTCGACGCGGTCAGAGCCATGCAGATCGCCGCGCGCGCCGCCGTCTTCCACTCCCGCAACCTTGGGCGCGATCCTGCACATCCGAACAGCCGCCTGCCCGACGTGACAGACGGCCTTTCGGCAAACGGTCTGAAGCTCGCCGCCGGAGTGCCCAAAAATCTCGCGAAGCCGAAACCAGGCGAGAATCCCGCGTCGTGGATTGGCGCCGGGCTGCCGCGCCAGACGATCGGCAAGGGCGGCGTCAACGTCACCATCGTCCAGAACGACCAGCAGGCGCTGCTCACGTGGGCGAAGTTCAATATAGGCAAGAAGACGACGCTTACCTTCGACCAGAGCGCCGGCGGTTCCGACCGCGGCAAATGGGTGGCCTTCAACAAAGTGTCCGATCCGAGCGGCCGGCCCTCACAGATTCTCGGCTCCATCAAGGCCGACGGCCAGGTCTATGTGATCAACCAGAACGGCATCATTTTCGGCGGCGCCAGCCAGGTGAACGTCCACACGTTGGTGGCCTCGGCGCTGCCGATCAACGACAGCCTCGTCGCCAACGGCCTGCTGAACAACACGAGTGCGCAGTTCCTTTTCTCCGCGTTGGCGACCGATTCCTTCGATTCGTCCGCCGCGGTGAAGACGCTCAGCCAGATCGCCGACCCGCGGGGAACGCTTCAGCTCGCATTCACCGACAATGGCGGAAAAATCCAAACCTTCGTTCCCGGTGTCGATTTCACCGTGAGCGTCGATGCCGATCGCCGGTCGGCCATCACATTCACCGACGCCGGCTTGATAAAGCTGACCTCCGTCGTCAAGCCCAACACGACGCTCACCGCGAACTACGTGGCATTGAACGGCGACGTCACCGTCCAGGCGGGCGCGCAAGTCACGATCCCGACTTCAGCGGCGAAGGTCGGCGGCCGCGCGATGCTCGTCGGCGCAAATGTCACGAACGACGGCGCGATCTCCACACCCGACGGCCAGACGATCCTCGCCGCGGGCCTGCAGGTGGGGATCGCGGCGCATTCAAAGGACGACCCCAGCCTGCGCGGGCTCGACATTTTCGTCGGTGCGGTCGCCGACCCCGCATCGAAACGCGTCCCGCATGCCGGCACGGCGATCAATGCCGGCCTCATTGACGCGCCCCGCGCGAACGTCACCATCGCCGGCAAAAGCGTGCAACAAAACGGCTTCATCGAAAGCAGCACAACCGTTTCGCTGAACGGCCGCATCGACCTCGACGCGAACTACGACGCCGTCGCGAATCCCGCCTTCAATGCAAACGGCGCAACCGATGCTTTCAAAACCTTGTTCGTCCGGAAAAGCACCGGCATCGTGACATTCGGCGAAGGAAGCGTGACGCGCATTCTGCCCGAGCTCTTGAGCGATGAGCAGGTGACCGGAGACGAAGTGGCCATTCGCTCGCAGATCAACGTCCGCGGCCTCGCGGTCCATTTCGCAAAGGGCTCCAGCCTGCTCGCGCCGAATGCGAAAGTGAGCGTGAATGCCGGCGGCTGGAATTTCATCCCGGGCAATGGAGCCAACAGTCCGCCCACCTCGCAGTTCGTCCACGCCGCAGGCCAGATTTACCTCGATGACGGCGTCCTGCTCGACGTCGCCGGCACCACAAATGTCGCGGTTCCTCAATCCGACAACATCCTCACCCTCCAGCTCCGAGGCTCGGAACTGGCCGACTCGCCGCTCCAGCGCGACGGTCCGTTTCGCGGGACGACGATCACCATCGATGCGCGCGAGACAGGCACCTTCAATGGCCGGGAATGGATTGGCACGCCGTTGGGCGATGCGACCGGCTTCCTCGGCCTGGTGCAGCACGGCGTCGGTCCGCTCACGACGAAAGGCGGTTCCGTCGATCTCCAGGCGGGCGATTCGGTTGTGGTGAGCCGCGGCGCGGTGATCGATGTCTCCGGCGGCTGGCAGCAGAACGAGGGTGGGCTGGTCCAGACGACGAAGGTCGTGCAGGGCTCGCGATTGATCGACATCGCGGATGCCACGCCCGATCAGGTTTACGACGGCATCTACGATCCGAAGTTCACCCAGACGCACACGAAGTGGGGAATCGCGCACACGTTTCGCAACCCGCTCGATCTGAACGGCGCGCATCTCGAGAGCAGCTACATTCAGGGAGCGGCGGGCGGGGCGATCACCATCGCCGCCCCGTCGATGGCGCTCGACGGAACGCTTGTGGGTGCGACTGTCGCCGGGCCAAAGCAGGTGCGCCAAAACGCAAGCACCAGTTCGCTGCCGGATGCGGGCAAGCTGGCGCTCGTCTTCAAGTCCCAGGACCCGTCCCCGATTTATGGCCTGCCCTTCTCGGACACATCGCTCCATCCGCCGAAAGTCGTTTTCAGTGACGCGGTGCAGGCGCAAGCACTGCCCTTCGCCCTCGATGCCGACGGGAATCCGCTGGCGCTCGAGGGCGACGGCACGAGCGGCCTCGTCAATCCCTTCCAGTTGCGCACGAAGCGCCGCGACCTGCTGGTTCTATCGCCCGCCTTGCTGACCGAGCAGGGCTTCGGCGACCTGACGGTCGATAACGGCGCGGGCGACATCTCGGTGCCCGCCGGGATCGCGCTTACCGCGCCGGCCGGGGGCGCGATCACTTTCAACGGACGCAACATCGACATCCAGGGCGGCATCACGGCGCCGGGCGGCAGCCTCAGCTTCACGGCGAACAACCTGTCGCCCTACTTCGTCGCGCAGTTCAAGACGCGCGACACCACAAAGCCGTTCCAGCCGGTGTTCGCAGATCCATCCGCCGGTCGCTTCACGCTCGGCTCCACTGGCGTGCTGAGCACCGCGGGCCTCGTCATTGACGAGCGCAATGCCTCGTCCGACGAACCCCTGTCCGCGATCGTCACCGCCGGCGGGAAAATCGACATTGCCGCCTACACCGCCAACCTCGCGGTCGGCAGCCTCGTCGATGTTTCCGGCGGCGTGTTCGTCGATCCGTTGGCGAAGGTGACTTACGGCGATGCGGGCGCTATCGGCATTCGCGCCGGGAAGGATCCGAATCTCGCAGCCCTCTTTCCCGCGCCGCCAAAGGGCGCCACGCTTTCCGACCGCCTTCTCGGCGGACGGCTGCGGCTTCGTGGCGAACTGCGCGGCTACTCCGGAGGCAAGGGCGGGTCGCTCGCCCTGCAGGCTCCATTCATCCAGGTCGGCGGAGTCCGCAGTGCCTCCTCGGCTCCGGGCACGCTCTTCCTGCGGCCGGAATTCTTCGATCAAGGAGGGTTCTCCAGTTTCGATCTTGCGGGCATCGGCGGTGCGAGGTCCACCGTGCTCGGCGCGATGGAAAATCTTCCCGGCCTCGTGATCGCTGCGGACACGCTGATCGCGCCTCAGACCCGCAGTCTCTTCGCCGACACGCGAACGGCAAATGGCGCGAATCTGACAATCGCGCGCACCGTGAAACCGCTGGCCGAACGCATGCCGGTAAGCCTCGCCTTTCAAAGCCTCGGGATGAGCGATGAGGCGCAGAATATCGTCGGCAATGTCGGCATCGTCTTTCGCGGCGATCTTGTCGTGCAGGATGGCGCGGTCATCCGAACGGACCCGCAGGCGACGGTTTCCTTCAAGGCGGATACCGTCGCGATCCTTGGCGGTGTCTCCGCCCCCGCCGGCGTCATCACCATCGAGGGCGGGACCGATTCCGCAAAAGTTTTCAAGCAGGATGCGGCCAATGCCGTGGCGATGCCGACCGTTTATCTCGGGTCGAAGAGCCGGCTCTCGGCGGCCGGCACGACGGTCCTTGCGCCGGATCCCTTCGGCCGGCGCGCCGGCACGGTCCTGCCCGGCGGATCGATCGGCGTCGCGGGGAACATCGTGGCCGCGGGCGGCGCGGTGCTCGACGTTTCCGGAGCGAGCAGCGTGCTCGATTTTTCTCCGCTGGTGCTCGATGCCGCGGCGTCCCGCGTGATCTCGGTGCGCAGCGGACTCACCAGGCCATTACAGGCGCTCCAGACCGTGCCGGTGCGCGTGGACAGCGATGGCGGCGCGATCGCGCTCGATGGAGGCGAAATGCTTTTCACCGATGCCACGCTTCGCGGCCGCGCCGGCGGGCCCACCGCGCTCGGCGGCGCGCTCGATGTTTCCTCCGGCCGCTTTTCCATCGTCGGCGCGCTCCCGACCGAGTCGAATTTGATCGTCACGCAAAGCGACCGTACCATTCCGGTGGCTCCGCTGCCCTCGATCTTTCAGCCCGGCGAGCAGACCGCCATCGGGCGGCCCGTCGTCAATCGCGATGGCGTCGGCGTTCCCGCGCTCGGCTATTTTGCCGCCGACAAATTTCTCGACGGCGGCTTCGATTCGCTCGCGCTCGGCGGCGTCGTGCGATTCAAAGGACCGGTCGCCATCGACGCGCGCGGCAGCTTGAAGGTGGCGGATGGAGGCGTGCTCTACGCTGACGACGCGGTGGACCTCACCGCACCGTATGTCGCGCTCGGTCAGCCCTTCAAAACCCCTCCGCTGCCCGGCGTGGTGGACCAGCCCTTCGGCTCCAGCTCCCTGCCGCTCAATTTCGGCCCGACCCACGGCCCCGGCGTGCTCACCGTGCAGGCCGATCTCATCGACATCGGCAATCTTTCCCTGCGCAACATGCGCTTCGCGAATTTCATCGCGCGGGACGGCGACATTCGCGGCTCGGGCACGCTGAACATCGCAGGCCGCCTCCGCTTCGAGGCCGGCCAGATTTACACGCCGTCCGCGCTCAGCTTCACCGCCGTCGCCTACGACTACAAAGCCGGCGACTTCAAACCGGGCGACGCGCTCAAGCCCGGATCCGTCGTCATCAAAGCATCTGGCGCACGCCAGCTTCCGCTCTCCGCGGGCGGCACGCTCAGCTTCTACGCGTCGGACATCACCCAGGCCGGCGTGCTTCGCGCCCCGCTGGGAACGATCAATCTCGGCTGGGACGGCACCGGCGCTGCGCCGGTGGATTTGATCACCGGAACAAAGCGCGCCTTCCCGATCACCAAAAAACTGGTTCTTGGCTCGCAAAGCATCACATCGGTCTCCGCCGTCGATCCGACGACCGGCGCCGGGATATTGATTCCCTACGGCCTGAGCCTCGACGGCAATTCCTGGATCGACCCGCGGGGTGTGGACGTGACGTCGGGCGGGTTGCCTGCTGGAGAGATTCATCTCGCCGCGTCGAAAATCGTGACGAAGGCGACCTCCCAGATCGAGCTGCGCGGCGGCGGCGATCTCTACGCCTATCGCTGGGTCGGCGGGCTTGGCGGCAGCCAGGACATCCTCGCGTCCGATTCCAGCTTCGCCGTGCTGCCGGGATATCAGGCCAATTTCGCGCCGATTGCCGGCTTCAACTCCGCCGACACCGTGACGGCGTTCAACCGCGATCCGAACGATGCCGCGACGCGGGACGCCGGTTACGTCAATCCCGCGCTGTCAATTGGCGACCGCGTCCAACTCGGTGCGAGCGATGGACTCCCAGCCGGCGCATACACGCTGCTCCCCGCGCGGTATGCGCTGTTGCCGGGCGCGTTTCTCGTGACGCCGAAGGCGGGCTCGGCGATTGGTGCTCTCGCCCAGCCGGACGGCGCGACCCTTGTTTCCGGCTACCGTTTCAACGGTCTTGATCCGTCCCGCGCGGCGCCTTCGGTCTTCTCACGATTCGAAGTCGCGTCCGGGGACGTCGTCCGCAATCGCGCGCAATACGACAGCTTCAACGCAAACCGCTTCCTGCGCGACTCCGCCCTCGCGGCGGGCATCCAGCCGCAGCCGCTGCCGATCGATTCCGGGCATCTCGTCTTCCAGGCCACGGACGCCATGCGATTGAATGGCGTCGTCCGTGGGCAGGCGCCGTTCGGCGGACGCGGCGCATTCATCGACGTCAGCAGCCCCGCGGACATCATCATCGCCGGTGACGATGCGAATCTGTCCAAAAGGCAAACGAACGATGCGATCGTGTTAAAGTCCTCCCTCCTCAGCTCGTGGGGCGCCGAGAGCCTCTTGATTGGCGGAGTCCGCACGGTGACCGAGGAAGGCACCACGGTCGCGGTGGCCACGGGCAACCTCACGGTGGACAACGCGGGCTCGCCGCTCGCCGGGCCCGAGATCATTCTCGTCGCCGACCAGACCCTCACGCTCGCGCCTGGCGCGGACGTTGCGCAATCGGGCGATTTGACCGGTCATGCGGACTCCCTGCTGCTCGACGGCGACGGCACGCTTCTGCGCGTGAGCAGCGATCCACTTGCGAAGTTCACGCGAACGAACGTCACGACTTCCCACGCGCCGAAAATGAAGA
>JAQTOP010000056.1 GCA_028713285.1 Terrimicrobiaceae bacterium | reverse complement strand
GCACGGTCGTCGTGATCGAGCATCACCTCGACGTCGTGGCGGAGGCCGACTACGTGATCGACATCGGCCCCGAGGCCGGAGAAGCCGGCGGCACCGTGGTGGCCGCAGGCACGCCGGAACAGGTCGCAAAGAGCAAGCGCAGCCGCACGGCCCCATTCCTCGCGGAAACCCTTCGGCGCTAGAGCAAGACTCAAGTGGACAGGATTAACAGGATGATGAGGATTGATATCCCGTAATCCTTGCCGGATACGCCCTTACATCCTGACGCCCGCGTAGCTGACCAGCGGGCTTTTATTTCCCAAGCGCCGCGAGGACGGTGCGGAAATTGTTCAGACCCGCTTCGATGTTTTCCACGATGTCTTCGGCGAGGTCTTTGGGGTCGGGCAGATTGTCGAGGTCGGCGAGGCTGCGGTCCTTGAGCCAGAAGAGGTCGAGGCTCGTTTTGTCGCGGGCCACGATTTCGGCGCAGGTGTATTTGCGCCACCGGCCTTCCGGGTTCGTTTCGGCGTGCCACGTTTCTTTGCGGATGTGGCGGTTGGCCGGGTGGTAGCAGGTGACGAACTCCGCGAGGTCTTCGAAACGCATCGGCTTCCGCTTGAGCGTGTGGTGGACGTTCGTGCGGTAGTCGTAATACCAGATCTCCTTTGTCCACGGCTCCTTTGCGGCGGGCTGGTTGTCGAAGAAGAGCACGTTCGCCTTCACGCCGTTGGCGTAGAAGATGCCGGTCGGCAGGCGCAGGATCGTGTGGAGGTCGGTGTTTTCGAGCATCTTCCGGCGCACGGTTTCGCCGGCGCCGCCCTCGAAGAGCACGTTGTCGGGCAGCACGACCGCCGCGCTGCCGGTCGTCTTGAGCATGGTGCGGATGTGCTGCAGGAAGTTGAGCTGCTTGTTCGAGGTCGTCGCCCAGAAGTCCTGCCGGTTGTAAACGAGGTCATCCACCTCCTCTTCGCCCTCGGCGTTGGTGAAGGTCATGCTGCTCTTCTTGCCGAAGGGCGGATTGGCCAGCACGTAGTCGAACCGCCCGCCGTTGTCGGCGATGAGCGCGTCGTTCGGCGAGACGAGGCTCTCGCCGTCGATCTCGCCGATGTTGTGCAGGAACATATTCATCAGGCACAGTCGCCGCGTGTTCGCGACGATCTCGTGCCCGGTGAAGGTCTCGTGCTTGAGAAAGGCCTTCTGCGCCTTGTTCAGCTCGTGATGCTCGAGGAGGAAATCGTAGGCGGCGAGGAAAAATCCGCCCGTGCCGCAGGCGGGATCGGCGATCGTCTTCTCCGGCCGTGGCTGCACGCATTCGACCATCGTGCGAATGAGCGCGCGGGGCGTAAAATACTGGCCCGCGCCGGACTTGGTATCCTCCGCGTTCTTCTCAAGGAGGCCCTCGTAGTTTTCACCTTTCGTGTCCGCGCCGAGGATGATCCATTCCGTCTCGTCCACCATCTGCACCACGCGGGCGAGTTTGGCGGGGTCCTGAATCTTGTTCTGCGACTTGGTGAAGATCTGCCCGAGCATGCCGGGTTTGATCGCCAGCTCGCGCAGGATGGTGACGTAGTGGAACTCCAGATCCGCGCCGCGGAGATTCTTGAGCGAGGGCCACGCGAGGCTCGCCGGGATGCCGACCTTCCGGCTGTAGGGCGGGCGGCTGTATTCGTCCGCCATTTTGAGAAAGATGAGATACGTGAGTTGCTCGAGGTAATCGCCGTAGCCGACGCCATCGTCGCGCAGCGTCGTGCAGAAGCCTCAGACCTTGGAAATGATGGAGTCGGTCGTCATCCTCCGGACTCGCTGGGAGCGATTTCGCAGAGCTTCGCAAAAACCGTTTCCACAGGCACCGTTTCGGATTCCCCTGCGTCGAACCGCGCGATGCGGATCGCTATTTCCGTCTGCCACGCGGAGTTCACCGCCGCCCGCAGACCTTGCGCAGCGATGCTACGCGAAGACTTTCTCAAGGGAATCCTCGAGGAATTTTTCGCGGGCACCGAAGTCCACGGCTTTCTTACGCATGGGAGTGAAGGCCTTCTCGATCTTTTGATGAAGGATCTGCACGCCGGCGACCTTGCTCTTGGTGTAGTTGAGCACGCGGAAGCCGGTCGGGGTGTGTGAGAAGAGCCCCATCTCGATGAGCAGGACGTCGTCGACCTCGAGCACGTAGGACGGTTCGCCCGTGTTGAAGGTGACGTAGAAGACGTCGGACTCCTGGTCATACTGCTCGGAGGGAGGGGTGGTAGGCCGCTCAGTGTGGGTTCTCATTTGGATTTTGGAGGCACGAATGCTTTTCCGGGTTTGGGTGTTGGCACTGGGTAAACGGTGCAGATACGTCCGGTGGCGGTGTCGATGATGACAGCATACCACACTCCTTGCGGGCATGGCGCCTCAACTCCGACCGTAATCTGCAGGCTGTTAAAACGTTTATAATAGATCAGCTGGGTGCGCTCCTTGGAGTGGTGCCGCACCTGGTCCGGCGCAATGAGCGTGGTGGCGATCTTCTCGCCGTTGAACTGGTAGAACGAACGTTCGGGCTTTCCGCAGATGATGGCCCATTTGGTCGACGAGAGGGTCACGTAACCGTGATACTTCGTCGGGAAGTCAGCTTTACCGTCTGTTCCAAAGGCGATGTTAGCCACGTCGGAGCCAACTAATCCGTAAGCGGCGCGGAGAAAGCAACCTCTTTTGTGGGTGTCGGGCGCCGCACGCGCTTGGAAAGCTTGGGAGCCGCGGCGCGTTCCGCGCGGATGCGGGCGTGATCGGACTCGCTAATTGGCTCCACCCGGAGAGTTAGTCTGATGGGATGGATTTGATGTTTAGGTGGTGTGTGTTGGATTGTCCATCTTTGGCGTAAGGAGCCCGGAGGGCGACTGGAGCCAAAGATGGAGCGGTTTGTGTGGCCGCGAAGGTGGCGGGGCTTTGGTAGCCCAGCTTGCTGTGCGGCCGGTGATGGTTGTAATCGCGTCGGTAATCCTCAATGACGACGCGGGCTTCGGTCAGGGTCCAGAGCTGCTCGCGGTTGAGGCACTCGTCCCGGAAGCGGCCGTGGAAGCTCTCGACGAGCCGGTGGCCATCTGGATGAGGGCGCCGGGTTTGTTGAGCTTGAGCGAAGTCTCGAGCTTCGTGACGGCGATCTCCTGGCAATCGCGCAGGCCGAGGGCAGCGACGGGGAGCTGGTCGGGATTCAGCGGCGGCATCGCGGCGATGCGCGCGCGGAGGGACGTGCCGGCCTCCAGCCATTTCAAGAAAGTCTCGGGACGGTGGAAGCTGAAGACTTCGCGCGAGCGAGGCTTCGGATCGCGGCCATCGGTAAAGCGGGTGATGATGCCGGTGCTTTCGTAGAGGAAGGGCAACGGCTCGCTGTTGTTCACCCACTTGAGCCTGGCGGTAGCGTAGCCAGTGGTCTGATCCTCGATTGCGGTGATGTTCTGGCCCAATTCCCCGCGTTTCGCCTCGATCACGCCGACTGCCTTTTTGTCAACGAAGAGCACGTAATCGGCGGGGCCGATGTCGGTTTGGTATTCGCGGACGGCGATTCCGATGCCCGCTCCAAAGCTGATCGTCTTTTTATCCTGAACCACCCAGCCACATTCGGCGAGCATCGCATCGATGCGGTCGCGGGCGGCTTGTTCGGGGTTTTGGTTGGGAGGCATGACGAAACCGGCAGGCGAAATGCCGCTTCTAGGCGGTTCGGCGCCACATGCCAAGCCTGCGGCCGCCCCGACGCGCAATAGACACGGCCATCCGCACGAATCCCGAGACGGACCTCGCGATTCGTGCGGAGTCGGCCGCGCCTGGACAGGAGCAAACCGAGGCAACGGGAGCGGAGAACCCTTTTCCCCAATTCACGAGAAGGCTTCGCAACCCTTCCCCGTTTTCAGATTTCCCGCGCCGGGGCTTAGTTCAGCCCGCTGGCGGGCCGGCTGAGGAGGTCGGCGAAGATTTCGTCGCGCCGGCGGCGGGCGATGGCGGAGCGCCGCGTCGCGAGCGAGCGACGCACGCGCCGCTTCGTGTAGTCGGGCAGGTGGAGCGTGTAGTGGATCCACCAGGTGCCGTTGTTGTTCCACAGGTGGTGGTCGGGATTCGTGTCCGCGATGCGGATGGCCGGGATGGCATTTGGAATCGCACGGGGATTTGGAATCGCACGGGCGATTGCATTTGGATTCGCGGGAGCGATGGCCGCGGAAGCGGTCGTTGTGATGTTGTAGGACATGATGCGTATTTCGTTCGTTGGTTCGATTGACGCATCGAAGAGGGGAAGCCGCGTTTGCGGCTTCGCCGGAGATTGCAGTTCGGAGCGTTTGTCGCTCCGCACATCGGTTCGGAAGAACCAGGCACCTCGGCGTCTCCTCGCCAGGTTGCCGGACCCGCGTTTCCGCAGGCCGCTCTTGATGCTGCGAAAAAAATACACGGTCTCCCACGCAGTGCACGCGAAAATTGTGTCATAGGAACGGGAGGGCGAACCTCCCGGTGAGCCCGATCTGTTTCCGGCTCGGACGGAGCCTCGCCCTCACCAAATCAAGGCGGGGCGGCCTGCGAGGAGGTCGTGGTCTGGCGGGTGCGCAGCCCGGAGACCGAGGTGAGGATGCCCGTGATCATCGAGTAGGCGACCATGCCGACGAACAGCGCGACGACGAGGATCGTCACGGGCTGGATGAGATTGGTCACCTGCGCGATCTGGTTGTTGAACTCGCGGTCGTAGCGCTTCGCGCTGCGTTCGAGCGCGCCGGCGATGTTTCCCGTCTGCTCGCCCACCGTGATCATATCGATGAGTTCCGGCGGAAAAAATGCCAGTGCCCGCATCGAGGACGACAGCGAACTCCCCTCTCCCACCCGCTCGGCCAGCCGCACAAGGAGCTTCTTGATGTGAAGGTTCGGCGTGGCGCGCTCGAGCAGGACGAGGCCGTTGAGCAGCGTCACGCCATTGGCGACGAGCGTCGAGAGGGTCTGGGAGAATTCCGCGTAGAAACGGCCGCGCAGCACCTTCCCGAGCAGCGGGAGGCGCAGGGAGGCGCGATCCCACGTCATGTGTCCCTCCGGGGTGCGCCGCCACCAGGTGAACGTGGACGCGAGCAGCCCAATCAACACGAGCACGGCCCACCAGTAGTGGCCGAAAAACTCGCTCGTGCCGATGAGCAGGCGCGTCATGAGCGGGAGTTGCTGGTCGGTGCGCTTGAGGATGTCCGTGAGCGCCGGGAGGAGAAAGGTCATGAAAATGACGAGCAGCACGATGCCGGCGGAGAAGACGATGCTCGGGTAGATCAATGCCATGACCACGCGCTTGCGGAGGTCGGCCATGATCGCGAAATACTCCGCCTGCCGCCGCAGGATGCGCGGCAGCGCGCCGGCGGCCTCACCCGCGGCGACCATGCTGCAAAAAAGCTCGGAGAAGCATTTTCCGCACGAGCGCAGGGCATTCGAGAAGCTCACGCCGTCGCGCACCTGCTGGCGCAGATAGACGGCGACGGGCTGGAGCGCGGATTTCTCGCCGCGCGACTCGATGATGCGCAGAGCCGGCTCGAGCTGGAGCCCGGACTCGAGCAGCTCGGACATCTCCTCGGTGAAAAGGAGCAACTGGGCATTGGCCAGCGTGCGCACGGGGCCAACGGACTGGCTCCCGGTGGACGAGCCGGTCGGGGCGGCGGCGGGCCCTGTGCGTTCGATCTCGATGGAAACGGGACGCAGCTTGCGGACGCGCAACTGGTCGTAGGCCTCGATCTTCGAGCGCGCGGCGAGTGTGCCGGTCTCGAGAGTTCCCGCTTCGTTGGAGGCTCGAAAGCGAAACGTTTCCATGCGGGCTATTCGTCGAGCGCCTCGACGTCGGCGGAGGTGACGCGAAGGACCTCCTCGACCGAAGTCACGCCCTCGATCACCCGCTTCCATCCATAGCTGCGCAGGGAGATGAGCCCCTGCTCGACCGCCTTCGCGCGCAGCACGCTTGGGATTGCCTTTTGCTGGACGAGGTCCTGGAGCTGCGGGGTGACGAGGCAGATTTCGTAGAGCGCGGTGCGGCCGCGGTAGCCCGTGCCTCGGCAGCCGTCGCAGCCGCCCGGTCCGTAGGTGGCGCCGGCCCATTCCTTCGGGAAACCGATCTGCTCGAGAAAGCCGGCGGCGTGAGAGTCCGCCTTCTTGCACTCCGGGCAAAGCCGGCGAACAAGGCGCTGGGCGATGAAGGCGCGGACGGACGAGCCGATGAGAAAGGGCTCGACGCCCATGTCGAGCAGGCGGGTGATGCCGCCCACGGAATCGTTCGTGTGCAGCGTGCTGAATACGAGGTGGCCGGTGAGCGCCGCGCGGACGGCGATCTCGGCGGTCTCGAGATCGCGCATTTCGCCGACCATGATCACGTTCGGGTCGCCGCGGAGCACGCTGCGCAGGGCATTCGCGAACGTGAGGCCGATCTCGGGGCGCACGGCGATCTGGATGACGCCGGGAAGCTTGTGTTCGACCGGATCCTCGATCGTCACGATGCGCCGCTCCTTGGTGTTGAGCGAGGAAAGGAAGGTGTAGAGGCTCGTCGATTTGCCGCAGCCGGTGGGACCGGTGACGAGGACGATGCCGTTGGGCATCGCGAGGAAGCCGCGCACCGTTTGTTCGCACTCGGCGTCGAGGCCGAGGCGCTCGAAGTCGAATCGCTCCTGCCCGAGAAGGCGCAGGCTGATCGTCTCGCCGGTGACCGAGGGAATCGTCGCCACACGCACGTCGATGGATTCGCCGCCGAGTTCGAGGTTGATGCGGCCATCCTGCGGGATGCGGCGCTCGGCGATGTCGAGGTTCGACATGATCTTGATGCGGGAGAGCACCGAGGCCTGGAGGAGCTTGATGTTCTGCGGCACCGGCACCTCGTGCAGCACGCCGTCGATGCGGTAGCGGATGCGGAGGTCGTTGCCGAGCGGCTCGACGTGGATGTCTGTCGCGCGCTCGACGAGCGCCTCGCGCAGAATCTGGTTCACGAACTTCATCACCGACGCCTCGGAATCGTCGGCGTCCAGCACGTTCACCTCCTCGAGCGTATCGAGATCTTCGCCGCCCTCCTCGCGTCCCTCGAGCAACTCCTCGAAGGTTTCCGCGCCCACGCCGTAGTGCTGCCGCAGGGCATTGACGATGAACTTGCGGGTCGAGAGGACGAAGCGGACGCGTCCGGTGAACTGCTGCCGCACGGCGGCGCGGGCGAGGTAGTCGAACGGATCATACGTCGCGAGGACGAGCCCCTCGTCGGATTGTTGCGTGGGCACGAGGTGGTAGCGCAGCGCGAGCCGGGCGGGAAAAGTGCGAGAGAAGGACTTCACGCCGTCGGCCGGCGGCTCGAACCATTCCATGCCGACCCGCCCGGCCAGCGCCTTGAGGAAGGCGGTCTCCGGCAGCCCCTCCTGGCTGAGGACGGCGCGGATGGCGGAACGCTGGATGACGAGGGCCTGCGCGGCCGCGTCGAGGGTCTCCGACGACATGCCCGCGCCGGCGGTGTCCAGGGCGCCGCCCAGCGCGTCGAGAACGGGATTGCCGACCGGGGTCATCATGGAAACGTCAGAACCGGCCGCTAGCGGAGCTTCGGATCCGTCAAATCCTCCGGCGCGGGCAGCGTGGCGGGCTTGACCGGCACCGGCTCGTCGAACATGTGCTCACGGAAGTTCGTATTCGCGCGCTCGATGTAGTTGACCTGCTTGAGCGAGTCGTCGGAGTTGATGATGAACGGCTGGATCATGATGATGAGTTCGCGCCGGGTCTTGGTCTTCGTCGTCGTGCTGAAGAGGTAACCGAGGCCGGGGATGTCCTTCAAAAACGGGATGCCGGTTTGGTTGCGCTCCTCCTGGTCGCTGATGAGGCCGCCGAGCACGATCGTCTGGCGATTCGGCACGGTGACGGTGGTATTGAGCGTTTGCGTGGCGATGACGGGCACCGAGTTATTGGCCACCTGGACCTGGCTCTGGACGTTGTCGTTGCGCTGCTTGATCTCGAGGGTGACCTCGTGGTCGGAATTGATGAGCGGGCGGACGTCGAGCTGGAGGACGACGCGCTTGTAGTCGATCTGCGTATTCAGGCTCGTGCCGGTGTTGTTGTTGTTGACGTTCCCGGTGGTATCGACAATCGAGCTTTGGGTGGAGACGGGCACAGGCACTTCCTGACCGGAACTGATGAGCGCGCCCTGGCCATTGGCGGTATAGATGACTGGACGGGAGATCACCTGGAAGCGGCCGGTCGCGCCCAGAGCACGGGCCACGATATCGACGCCGTCCGCGATGGCTCCGAATACCGTGAGGCCCGAGAGCACGGGCAATGCCGTGCTCGCAGCCGTCGTGGCAGCGGTTGCCGCCGCGGTGGCCGCCGTCGCTGCAACGGCCGCAGGGGTATTGATCGAGGCGTTTCGATTCGCCAGCAGGTTTGCAATGCCTGCGGTCGTGCCCTGGCCGAGGATGCGCACGCTGCCAAACTTCAGCAGGTAATCGATGCCGAATTCGGTGTTGTTCGTCAGCGTGAGCTGGCCGATGACGCAGGCGAGATAAACCTGCTTGGGCCGCTGATCGAGCAGGTCGAGAACGCGCGAAGCCTTGTTCCTCGCCTCCGGCGGGCCGATCACGAGAATCTTGTTCACGCTGCGGTCGGCGATGATGCGGGAATTCCCGACGATCATCGAGAGCGGCTTCGTGCTTTCGGCGGTGAAGCTGGTCTTTTCGTTCAGGGAAAGCCCCCCGCCCGAGCCGCCGCCACCGCCCGAGCTGCCGCCGGAATTGTCCGAGTTCGAGTAGCCTGGATTGGAGTTCGGTGAGCCGGGCGCATTGTTGTCGCCTTCGCCGGCGATTTTTGGCGCCTGCGCCTGGCCGTTTTGGTCGGGGCCCTCGACGAGCAGATTCGCGAGCACGGGCAGGACGTCCGCCGCCCGAACGAAACGGAGCGGGCGCTCGAGCACCTCGTCGAACTCGACGCCGACATCGAGGCCCTGGATGAGCGTCCGGATGTAGGGCATCTGCGCCTCGGGAGCGACGACCATCACGCGGTTCGTGCGCTTGTCGGCGAAGACCTGCACCTTCTGCGCCGGACCCGTGATCTGCGCCGCGCCGCCGGGCGGGACGACGGGTGCGTTTCCGGGGTTCGGAATGGTGTTGTTCGCAGGCACGGCGCGGGACGCCGGATTGTCGTCACTCTTTTCGAACAATTTCGAAAGGATCTCGACGACCTTCTCGGCGTCGGCGCGTTCGAGCGGAAAGAACTCCGTGGCCGTGCGGGCCCCCTGCACGTCGATCGCATTTTTCAACGCGATGAGCCGGCGCACGACGGCGGCGGTTTCGGTAATGACGATGGCGTTGACGCTCGGAACCTGGGCGTAGCTTCCGAACTGGCGATTCGGCGCATAGAGGAGGAAGACATTGTTCGCCTCCTCGCTCTTGATATAGCGGAAGGGCATGAAGTAGCTCACGATCTCGTCTCCGTTGGGGAGCTGCGACGGATCCGAGTAGAGCGGAACGGCCTCGCTGCGCGGGAATTTCGACGGGCCGAGCAGCTTGGCGGTCTTGTCGTCCACGTTGACGAGCGTAAATCCGTTCAACACCAGGACGGACTCGATAAGCGCGGCGGCCTCCTTTTTCGTGACCGGTTGCTGGACCACGAGAGAAATCATCTGTCCGGCCAAGCCTGAGTCGCGAATGACGTGCTTGCCCGTGAGCAGCTCGTAAAACGTGGCCACTTCGTTCACCTGATTGCTCGGGAACTGGATCGAGACCCTGTCGTCGGGCGCGGCCTGGGCGCGCAGCGGAACGGAGGCGGCAAGCAGGAGCAGGAGAAGTGCGGAGAGGCGGATGGCCATACGGTTAATTTGGACTGATGGTGACTGGCACCGGGCGGACGATGCGCCGGACGGGCGGGGGCGGAGTGGGCGCGCCCGCTTGCGGGGAAGCAATGGAAGGAATGACTCCGAGGGGCGAGGGAGCGATCGGGGGCTGAATCGGCTCCGGAGATGGCGGGACCGCCCCTGGCGCGCCGCCCGGGCCGAGGAGGCTCAAGGATGCCGGTGCGAAAACCAGCGACGCCTGCTGCCCGCCCTGGCGGATGGTGATCGAGGATTTGCGCGGATCGCCATCCATCGTGATGGACACGATCTCAATGCCCTCCCTGCTGGTCTGGCCCTTGGAGACAACGAGACGGTTCTTTCCGGCATCGAGGTTCGTGTTGTCCACGAGAAAGGCGACGGGTTGATTCGAGATCGAGGCAATGCCGACGAGCGAATACTTCGCGGCCAGGCCCATGGACTGGGGCACGGCGACCGTTTCCACGATGAACGGCGAGCGTTTCCAGATCACTTCGTAGCGTTGAATGCCGTAACTCCTCGGGGCAAACGCGGGCTGGCCGGCATCCGCAGCGATGCCGGCCCGGCCCAGCCCGAGCGCGAGCAGGGCGGCGGGGACTAGAATGCGCACTGTCATTGAGAATCGGCCGGTCCGGCGGCACGATAGACCTTCCCCAGCAGGACGTCCAGTTGCATGCTGTTTCCGTCGTCGGCCTGGTTGAGCGTGAAAGTCTCCACGAGCGCATACCTGCCGGGTTGCTGGGTGGCGTGGAGCCAGCGGACGATCGACTCCAGCCGGCCGCGGATCACGAGATGGATCTTGGCGACGGCGAGCCGCCCGTCGCGCACGGTTTCGAGGGGCTGCTGCGAATCGATTTTGAGGCCGGCCGCCTGGACGCTCGTCGGCACATCCACGACGAATTTGCGCGAGTTCCTGTCGTCGTAGGTCTCGGGTGGATGAGCCTCCATCCAGGCCTGGCGCGCGATCCATTTCGGGCGTTCCGCGAGGAGCAGCCGTGCTGCCGCCGCCTCGGTCTCGATTCGGGAAATCTCCTCGTGGGCGCCGTGCATCTTGCCGGCCACCCACCGGATGCCTGCGATGTTTATGAAAAGAAACAGCAACGCGCCGAGCGCGATGGCCAGCAGGCCCTCATTGCGATTGAGCGGTCTCATGGGGTCGTCGGCAGGATGCCCTCCGCGTGAAACCGGGTCACAGGTCCCTCGACAGTCGGGTTTGTCGTTCCGCTCCAGTCGATGCCCCGAAGCGCTTCGCTGCGTTTGAGATTCGCCTGGAAATCCGTCGCCGAGGCGTAGTCCTTCGCCTCGCCTTCGATGACCATTTTGCCGGTATCGACGGTAAATTTCGTGAGGCGGATTCCGTCCGCCGGCATCGCTTCGATCGCGCCGCGCAGCAACTCGAGGGGAAATTGCGAGGGGTCCGCCGTCGGTGCGACCAGCGACCAGTCGCGGGCGATCGGCTGGAAGGTCTGGACCTCCGCGCGCAGCCGCGCCGTCTCCGTCGTGAGCCGGGCGGCCCTCCACCGCTGGACGCCGGCATAGAGGACAAGCACCGC
The DNA here is from genome assembly GCA_028713285.1 of Terrimicrobiaceae bacterium. Lineage (GTDB taxonomy): Bacteria > Verrucomicrobiota > Verrucomicrobiia > Chthoniobacterales > JAATET01 > JAATET01. The sequence continues at coordinate 11,952 of JAQTOP010000056.1, read as the reverse complement.
GGCGAGGACGACATAGCCCGCCGCGACCGCGAGAACGATCGTCCGCATGCGCTCGCGCTTGCTCCGCCGCAGCTCGGCGAGGCGGGCGCTCGCGGGCTTCCAGGTCGCAAGCACCCGCTGGAGCGACGGTGTGCCCGTCGCGGCGTCGTCGGCAACATCGTCGAGCGCCGCACATCCCGGGGGCGCGATCTTCGCAGCCGGCACTCCCTCGATCCAGCTCACGACGCGGGGCGGGGCGGCCAGCATGTCCTCGGCCTGCAGGCGAAGGACGATGAGGCTGAGCCAGGTGCGCAACTCCTCGGAGCCCACGGACCGGTCGATGGTTTCCCAGTAGATCACTTCGGACCCGCGCGTGAAGGCGGCGGCATAATCATCCCCCTCCCTCCACAGGGTCACGGCATCGCGCGGCAGAGAAAAAAGAAACGGCGAACTGTCGAAGCGCTCGGCGGACGGGCAGCTCTCCGGCAACTCCGGCGGAAACACGCCCACGACGGCAAGCGTGCGCTTTTCCCCCGGCAGCAGGCGCAGCGACACGCCATCCATCCCCTGGGCGCGCGAGAGCAGGCCGCGCACTTCGAGTTCCAGTTTCGCCGCCTCGGAGACGATCGCGGGGTCGGTACCGTCGATCCAAAGCGGCGAGGCGACGACCTGGCGGGCGGGCACGGCCAGCGTGCGGCGGCTTCCGTTTTCGGCATCCTCGGCGCGGAGCCGTCGGGGCGCGCCGCCGCCAAGCTCCCAGCGCTGCCACTGCTCATCGAAGAGGCGGATCACGATGTCCGGCTGGGGCCCGCGGTGCTTCATTGTTCCTCCCAGTCGAGCATGGCTGGCTCGCGATTCGTGCCATTCCCGCGGACGGCGATGACGACGATCGTATAAGTCGTGCCACTCACGGTGGCCTTGCTCTCGATGCGGGCCGGGCCGGTGCCGGCGGAGAACGCGGTCTGCGCCCGCTTCCGGTCGAGTTCGGAAACTCCCATTCGCTCGAGAAAGTCCGCGACGCTCTTGATCTTGTAGTCGTCGCGGGTCTGCGGGAGCCGGTCGGGGCCGAGGCGGACCTGGTCGATGCGTTGCGCGTCCTCGGTGGACAGTCCGCCCGCGGCGCGCATGACGTCGATGGACGCCTCCTGCAAATCGACACGCCGCCCGCCATGCACGGTGAAGGCCCCGGCCCAATCGGGCTTGGCGGCGGCGACAGCATCCATTCCCCTCACCTTCTCCATCTCCACGACAGAACGAAAGTCCCGATTCGCGGGCAATGAATATTGCGACTGCTTGAGGAGATCTTCGCGCTCGGCGCCGTTGAGCGAGCGCAGGTCGTCCGCATCGGTCCAGTCCACAAGCGAATCCGATGCGATGGAGACGAGATCGCTCGGGACATTCCAGATCTCGAACAATCGCCGCAGCGTCTTCTGGCCGCGCTCCTTGAGCAGGCGGTTGATGTCGAGCCGCGCGCCCTCGCTGGTGATCCGCACGCGCAGGCGGCCGCCGTCGGGAAATCGCTGATCGAGCAGCGGGTCCCAAAGTTCGATTTTCGGATTCATGCCATAGGCGAGCCCGGTAAGCGCCAGCTCGCGGGCCTCGAAGCGGCGATTTTGCAGGCCCTCGTCATCCACGTCGGCGACCACCATCCGCGCGACCGCCAGCACGGTGATCGAGAGCACGGCGATGCACCAGAGCGACAGCAGCAGCGCGCTGCCTGCCCGGGCGGAGCAGCGGACGGCTTTCATTCGGCGCGCACTCATCGCATAGCGGGAGGCGGCGGATTCTCCTCCGAAGTGGGCGGCGGACCCGCGGCCGGTTCTCCGCCCGGCGGCTGCGGAGCGGTGTTCCCGTCGTCCGGTGCGCCGGTGGACCGGCGCTGCAGGGGCGGAATCCAATAGGCAAATGTGCTCTCAGATCCGTTGGTCATGCGCAGAGTCAGTTCCGCGATGCCGGGCCGGGCATTGCCCGCATTCCAGGTATCCGAGAAGACGGGGTTCCGTTCCGGGGCGAAGCGCCAGTGAACCGTGCTTACGTTGGGCAGGAGCGGAAGCCATTGCGTTTCCTCGAGCCGCCTGTCGCGCGTATCGGGCGGATCGTCGGCGCGAAAGTAACCCAGGGCGATTCGGAAATTCCCCCTTCCGTCGGGCATGGCGGAGATCGCCATGCCGTCGCCGGAGTTCGTGCCGAAGCGCAGGAACGGCGGCATCGGCCACGCCAGCAGCTCGACCACGTCGCCGCGCCCGGCCTGTTTGCGCAGGCGCAGTTCGATCTTTGCGTCCGCAGGCAGGCTCTGGAAAAACTTCCGGAGAAACTGCTGGAACGCGTTTCCGCGCTCGGAATCGAGCTGTGCCGTCGCGATTTCCGCAGACGCGGTGAATGCGGCGCGCACCGCGGCGAAGATGCCCCCCGCCAGCAACATGAAAATCGCGATCGAGATCAACACCTCGAAGAGCGTGAATCCCCGGGCCCGCTTCATCCGTCGCTCCGATAGACCAGGTGCGAGACGGTCCACGTCTGCGGGCCGCCCGGCGACGTCCATTGGGCGGTGGCCCGGATGCGCCAGAAGCCGCGGAGCAGCGTGCGGTCGGTATTGGTTACCTCCTCGCGATCCGCCTCGATGACATATTTCACGCCGTTTTCGACGTCCTCATTTTTCACTGGACGCAAGGGACCGACGGATAGGCGTGCAAGCCGGTTGGCGAGGCCGTTGCGCACCTCGGCCTCGCGCTGCGTGGCGCGCGCGCCGTCGAGCGTGCTCTCGAGCGCGAGCATCAGCCCGAGACCCGCGAAGGCGAAGATGCCAACCGCCATGAGCACCTCGAGCAGGGTGAATGCCCTTCGGTCGCGATTAAAACGCATAGCGCTCCTCGGCCAGCCGGCCCGTGAGCAGATCGAAGTCGATTTCCATCCAGGAGCCGCCATCCTGCAGCCGCACCGACAGCGGGGTGACCATGCCGATGGGCGAGAACTCCCACTCCTGCCCGCCGGGTTTTTGCCAGTCCGCCCCCGGCGCGCGCAGGGAGATCGCCGCCTGGCGCGGCATCGCAAGCACCTGCTTGCGTCCGCGGTTCGTCTCATAAAATCCGGCCGGGCGCACCTCGATCACCCGCCGCTCGCCGGAGGTCTGGGCCTTCGCGCGCTCGCCGCGCACCATCCCCTCGATCTCCTCGGCCGCCGCCCGCAGCCGGCGCTCGCGGCTCGATGCGCTGATGAGCGGCGCCGTGCCGATGAACATGATCGCGATGAGAGCGACGACGAGCATGATTTCGAGCAGCGTGAATCCGCGGGCTCGCGCGGAAAGGCCGACGCTATTTCTTCGGCAGATCATCGTCGCTTTCCTGCCTGTCAGGGCCCAGCGAGTAGAGATCGAAACTGGCCGGATTTTTCTTTCCCGGATAGGCGTATCGATACGGCGTGCCCCAGGGATCGAGCGGCACGGACTGCAGGAGCTGCGTCCACCGCTTCGGCACCGGCTCGATCGTCGGCCGGGTCACCAGGGCGTTGAGACCCTGCTCGGTGGTCGGAAAGGTAAAGTTCATCATCTCATACGTCTTGAGTTGCGTAGTGATCGCCTGGTAATCGGCATCCACCCGCTGGATGCGGGCGACATCGACGTTGCCGACGAGCAGGTAGATCGCCGAGCCCACGAGCACGGCGATGATGCCGAGCACGAGCATGATCTCGAACAGCGTGTAGGCCGCGTCGCGGCGGCTTGGGCGGGATGGAAACGGACGCATAAAGTGGTGGGGAGAAGTAACGCGGATTTTGTAAAAAAGCTATGGCGACAATGCTCCGGGCTGCTTTGCGGAGTCCTGGCCGGTCGGCAGGTCGGCGGGCGCCTGCGGCGAGGCGGCGTCTTCGGACGGCGGCTTCCCCTCGGAGGAGGCATCCGCCGCCGCCGCTTCGATCTCCATCGCGGCCCCGCTGAGATAGACGCTCTTGCCCGGCGACTCGAAGAGGATGGAATTTTTGCCGTCCTTCAGCGCGCCGGCCTCGAGAAAGAGCGCGCCCTCGCGCCAGCCGGCGTAGGTCGTGCGCCTGCCCCGGCGCACGTAGCCGGGATCGGTGAGGCCCGGGAGCGTGGGCTGCATGCGGCCGGCGAGCCTGCCATTCACCCACACGCGCACCGACTTCCCGAGCGGGAGACCGAGGAATTTCGCCCGCAGACGCGTGCGCCCGGTCGCACCGTTCACCGGCACGACGAGTTCGATATTCTCGGAGAGATCCGCCACGCCGTCCTGCAATGCCGCGTCGAGCACCGGACCGAACCAGACGTCGGGCGGCGTCATCGCCGGCTGGCCGGTCGTTTCGCGGTCGAGCCAAACCGCTCCGCCGGAAATAAACGAGGGCCGCTCCTGATCCGCTGCGACCAGGACGGTGGAGGGTTCGCACCAGTCGATGCGCAGGCGCAGCAGGCGATCCAGCCGGCCCATGATGTAAAGATGCCCTGCCTCATTCGCCACCTCGGCGGGCAGCGCGACCGTGCGGCGATTCAGGCCCACCACACCCTCGGCGATATTTTCCGAAATCGTGACCTGGCTGCCGGTCGCATCGCCGGACCAGAAGACCGCCGGCCCCTTGCCACCGTCTTCGTTGAACACAAAGGTCAGAAAGACGCGGTAATCCTTTCGGACGGGCCGGAGGAGAACTTCCGTATAGCCGACGCCGTCCGGCGTAACGACCTGGCGCGGCGTGGCCGACAGGCCCGGCGCGACAATCTTGCGCCCCTGCATGGGGAAATCGACCGTGACGAATTCATCCGCCCTCGCCACCGCGCCGCCGAGGCACAATGCGACCGCGAGCCAGCGGCCAATCCGGACGGTCGGGCGGAAAATCACCGCGGGAAGCTAGCAGACGGCGTGCCGCCGAACAAGCGCCGTCCCGCCGTCAATTGAGAAGCTGATACCAGTTGTTGCGCCGGTGCGGTTCGTAGCCGGCGTCGCCAATGAGCCGCTCGATCATCGGCGCATCGAGGTGAAACGACGTGCCCGCGCTGCTGACGACGTTTTCCTCCATCATCACGCTGCCGAAATCGTTGGCTCCGTAGCTGAGCGCGACCTGGCCGATGCGCGGCCCCTGCGTCACCCAGGAACTCTGCACGTTTGGGAAATTGTCGAGAAAGATACGGGAGAGCGCCTGCATGCGCAGATACTCGGCGGACCCGACCGGCTCGGCGCGCAGGCGGGTATTCTCCGGCTGAAAGGTCCAGCAAATGAAGGCGGTGAAGCCGCCGGTCTCGTCCTGCGTGTCGCGCAGGCGCTGGAGGTGCTCGATGCGGTCTTCGAGCGTCTCGACGTGGCCGAACATCATGGTCGCGCTGGAGTTCATGCCCATCCCATGGGCAATGCGCATGACCTCGAGCCAGTGGTCGGTGTCGCACTTGAGGGGAGCGATGCGGTCGCGCACGCGGTCCACCAGGATCTCGCCTCCTCCGCCGGGGATGGAACCAAGGCCGGCCTCGCGGAATCGCGCGATGACCTCGGCCAGCGGCAGTCCGAACACTTCGGCGAAGTGATTGAACTCCGGCGGGCTGAAACCGTGGATGTTGATGTGCGGATATTTCTCGCGAATGTGCGAGAGCATCCCGAGGTAGAAGTCGATCTTCAGCGACGGATGGTGGCCGCCCTGCAGCAGCACCTGCACGCCGCCGGCCGCGGTGAGTTCATCCAGCTTGTGGTCGATCTCGGCGAGCGAAAGGACGTAGTGGTCCGCGTCCTTTTCCGTGCGATAGAAGGCGCAGAACTTGCAGTAAACATTGCAGACGTTCGTGTAGTTGACGTTGCGGTCGATGATGTAGGTGACGATTTCGTTGCCACGGCCCTCGAAGGCGTCGGCCCGGGCCATGCGGCGGCGCGCGTTCGCCAGTGCGCCGAGTTCATTCAGCGGCAGCCGATACAGCTCGGCCGCCTCGTCGCGCGAGATGCGGGCGCCGTCGAGGACTTTATCGACCAGTGAAGTTTCGGAAAGTGAGGCGACCATTGCGTTTTACGATAGGGAGCGGGATGCCGGAAATCAATCCGTCCCTAGGTGACGATCCGGCGGTGAATCCAGACACTCTGGAGCAGGCCGAAACAAATGAGCGTAATCATCAGGAAGGAGCCGCCGTAGCTGATGAGCGGGAGCGGCACGCCGGTGATCGGCATCACCTGAATCGTCATGCCGATGTTCTCGAAGACGTGGGCGAAGAGCATCATCACGACGCCGGTGGCAATGTAGCGTCCAAGGTCGTCACCCGCCATCATCACGATGTAGATCGCGGTGAGCAGCGTCAGTGCGATCACGCTGATGAGAATGACACCGCCGACGAATCCATGCTGCTCGCCCAGCACGGCGAAGATGAAGTCGTTGTGGACGATGGTGCTCGGCAGGAAGCCGAGTTCGTTGAGCGTGTTCGGCGCGCGGAAGCCCTTTCCCAGAAAGCCTCCCGAGCCGATGGCGATGAGGGATTGGTTGAGCGTCCAGCCCGCTCCCTGCGGGTCCCGGCTCGGGTCGAGAAAGGTGAGGATGCGGTTCTGCTGATACTGCTTGAGGCCGAAATTCACGACCAGCGGGATTGCGGAGAATCCGAGCAGGAGCAGCGCGATGAGGTAGCGCTTCGGAATTCCGCCGATGAACAGCATTCCCAATACCACCGGAATCCACACGAGCGCGGAGCCGAGGTCGGGCTGAATGAGAATGAGCACCCACGGGGCGCCGACGATCGCGCCGCAACCGGCCAGGCGGACGAAGGGATGCAGCTTTTTGAACTGACTCATGAACAGGGCGACCGTGAGAATGCCGGCCAGGAGCGCGAGCTGCGAGGGCTGGAAATTCATGAAGCCGAGGTTCAGCCAGCTCCGCGCGCCATACACTTTCTCGCCGAAGGCCATCGTCGCAACCAGCGCAGCGAGGCCGGCGAGGTAGAGCGGCAGCGCGCCGATTCGCACCCAGCGATAATCGACGAGCGAGACGCCGAGGAAAATCGGCAGGCAGACGACGACCCACTTGATCTGGTCGCGCCAGAAGACGTCGGTGCGCATCCACGTCGCGCTGTAAATCGCGTAGATGCCATACGTCATCAGCGCGAGCATCAGGCCGAGGAGGACCCAGTTGAAGCCGAGCAGTTTTCGGAGAAAGGGATGCATGTCGCCAGCCGGGGACAATGCCCCGACCGCTGCGCAGGTGCAAGGGATTGATGCTCTCGTTCGCGCCCGGGCCGATCCTCACATCGCGGGCACCGCGGCGAGGAGCTTCTTCGTGTATTCGTGCCGGGGGTCGCGATAGATCGCCTCGGCGCTCGCGCTCTCGACGATGCGGCCCTGGTTCATCACGAGCACGTGGTCGCTGATGTGCTCGACCACCGCGAGGTCGTGCGCGATGAACAAATAGGCGATGCCGAGCTGCGCCTGGAGATCCTGCAGCAGGTTCACGATCTGCGCCTGCACGCTCACGTCGAGCGCGCTCACCGGCTCGTCGCATACGATGAAGTCCGGCTCGACCGCGAGCGCGCGGGCAATGCCGATGCGCTGGCGCTGGCCGCCGCTGAATTCATGCGGGTAGCGGCTCATCATGTCCGGCTTGAGTCCGACCTGGCGCAGAAGGTCGGCCACGCGTTCGCGCCGTTGCGCGGACGAAAGCTTGTGAAAATGAATTTCCAGCGCCTCGCCGACGATGGAGCCCACGGGCATGCGTGGATTCAACGAGCCGTAGGGATCCTGGAAAATAATCTGCATGCGCCTGCGAAAGGGACGGAACTGCCGCTCGGACATCGGCAAAATCTCGCGGCCGTCGTATTTCACGCTTCCGGACGTGGCCGGGACGAGCTTCATGAGCGCGCGGCCAATCGTCGTCTTGCCGCTGCCGCTCTCACCGACGAGACCCACCGTCTGGCCCGGCTCGACCGTGAAGCTCACCCCATCGACCGCGCGCACTTCGCCGACGCGGCGGCGCAACAGCCCGCCCAGGACCGGGAACCACACCTTGAGATCGCTGACCTCGACGAGCGGCACGCGCGAATCAGGCATCGCGCGTCTTTTCGGCGCCCGACCGCGTGTCGATGCCCAGCGCCTCGTAGGCTTTGCAGTTGCCGGTGAGGCCGCGATAGACGAGGAGACCGCCGAGAAGAGTGCGCGACGCGCGGCGGGAGACGATCCCCTTGATCAGGAAGCAGCCGCCCAGCACGAGGCAGCCGAGGCGTTCGAGATCACCGACGTTGCGCTGGAGCGAACATGTGGCCATGGGAAAACCTTGCGCGAAAACCGCCGCCGGCACAACTCGTTTCACAATCGCTCGGTCGCGGCGGCGAGGCATTCCACGAAGCTCCCGCCGTCGTTCGCCGCGAGCAGTTGCTCGAGCTGATTCGGATTGCGGCACACGCGCGCGATGGCGCCGACGAGGCGCAGATATTCCGAATCCATCGTCGCCGGAATGCCCACCACGAAGACGAGATGCACCCTCGGCTTGATCTCCGGAAAGACGATGCCGGCCTCCGAGCGCCCTGCGGCGACGACCAGCCCGGTGACCGCATCCGTGCGACCGTGCGCGATGCAAATCCCGCGGCCATTCTGCTCGATGGCCGGAGCGTCGCGCCCGATGATCACTGCGCGCAGGCGCTCCCAGTTCGCCACCCGCGCGTCGCCGCGCACCTGCGTGAGCACCTCGTCGATGGCGGCCGGCTTGTCGCCCGCCCGCAGGCTGGAAATCACGTCCGCCGGATGGAGAATCTCCTCGATCGTCATACGTTGCTTCCGCTCCACTTGAGCTTCTGACGCAGCACCCTGGAAAATGGCCGTTCCGGAAGCATGGCGAGAGGAAGCACGCGATCCGATTGCGAGATGCGCAGCACGTCATCGAGGCGCATCTCGATGGATGCCTGCCCGTCCACGTTGATGAAAACCTCCTGCCCCGGCACCGTGAGCCTCGCCTCGACGATGGATTGATCGCTCACCACGGTCGAGCGATTCGTCAGCACGTGGGGACAGACCGGCGTGATGACGAAGACGCCCGTATCCGGAAGCAGGATCGGACCTCCCGCCGAGAGCGAGTAGGCGGTCGAGCCGGTCGGGGTCGAAACGATGAGCCCGTCCGCGTTGAAATTCGTGAACACCGCGCCGTCGATTCGCACGTCGATTTTCACGAGCCGCGACCGCTCACCCCGGCTGATCACCACGTCGTTGAGCGCGTAAAATGTCTGCGCCGCGGCGCGGCTCGTGATCAGCTCGACCTTCAGCAACGAACGCCGGCTGAGCTGGAAGTCGCCGGTCACGATGGCATCCACCGCGCGGGCGACCTCGTCCGGCCCCAGGCAGGTGAGGAATCCCAGCGACCCGAGGTTGATTCCAAAAATGGGACGCAACGATGCGCCGACGCGATGAACGACCCGCAGGATCGTGCCGTCGCCACCGAGCACGACGAGCAGGTCGCAGCATGCGGCCACCTGCACTTCGTCGAGATCGGACCCCGCGCCGCAAAGCGCCGCGGTGGCGCGTTCCATCACATACTCCGCGCCGCGGCGGTCGAGCTCGTCACGCAGCGCGGCCACCAGCTGCCGCGCGTCCAGCTTTTCGGAATGGGCGATGAGACCGATCATGGCCGGAGGCATGCCAGGAACTCGCGATTGCCGGTCATTCCGAGGATTGGCGACTCGATCACGCCCACCCACCGGCGTTGCATGCGTTCGACCACGAACGCGCGGATTTTTTCCACGGCTGCGGCGTGCGCGGCGGGATCGCTCACGATGCCGCCCTTGCCGACAGCACCGCGTGAAAGTTCGAATTGCGGTTTGATCAGCGCGACCATGAAGCCCCCGGGGTCGAGCAACTCAAACGCGGGCGGGAGGATCAAAGTCAACGAAATAAAGCTCACGTCGGCCACGGCGAGCCAGACGGGCCCGGTAACCTCGTCGCGCGAGAGGAAGCGGCAGTTGACGCCCTCGCGGGCAATCACGCGCGGGTCGCTGCGAATCTTCCAGTGCATCTGGTTGCGGCCCACGTCGAGCGCATGCACCCGCGCCGCGCCGCGCTGGAGCAGGCAGTCGGTGAAGCCTCCGGTCGAGGCGCCGACGTCGAGGCACACGCGGCCCGCCGGGTCGATCGCGAAGGTGTCAAGCGCCGCATCGAGCTTGAGTCCGCCGCGGCTTACGTATTTCTCGGCGCGGATCACATGCACCGTCGCATCGACCCGCACGCGGTCGCCCGGCTTGCCGGCCCGGCGGCCGTCGATTTCCACGGCGCCGGCCATCAGCGCGCGCTGCGCCTTCTCCCGCGACTCGAAAAGACCCCGCGCGACGAGCAGCGCGTCGAGGCGCATTTTTTCGGGGTTGTCGGGCATCGGGAATTGATACAGAGTCCGCGCTCGTTTCCCACGCAAGCCGTTTTTGTCGATGTCCGATCTCGAGTTGAATTCCCGCGTCAAGCGCATGCTGGTCGATTGCCTCATGCTGAAGATGACGCCGGAGGAGATCGGCGATGAGACGGCGCTGTTCGCGCCGGAGGGCCTCGGGCTCGATTCCATTGACGCCCTCGAGCTGGCGGTGAGCCTTGAAAAGCACTTTGGCGTCGCGACTCCGAATGCCGACACCGCGCGGACGGCCTTCCTGAACGTGAACTCCATCGCGGACTTCATCCGGCGCAACGGCAAGGCCTGAGCGCGCCTCGACCGCGGGGCATGCGCCCGCCGGTCAGTCGCCGAAAACACTGCCGACCGCCCGCGCCGTCTGCATCATCTGGCCGTTTGCATCCACGCGCCGCAGGCGATGCACGGCGTGCGCGATGGGCACCGCCCTGGTCTCGTAATTCTGATAGCTGACCATGGTGCCGAACCTTCCCTCCTTGATGAGCTGGACCGCCTGCACGCCGAAGCGCGTCCCCAGAATGCGATCCAGAGCAGTCGGCGCCCCGCCGCGCTGCAGATGGCCCAGCACGCACACGCGGGTGTCCTTGCCGGTGCGTTCGATCACTTCGTGGCCGACCTGCTCGCCAATGCCGCCGAGACGATATTCTCCCACAGCGGTCTGGTGGCGACTTTGCTTTCCGTTCTTCTGGCTCGCCCCCTCGGCAACGACAATCATCGTGCTCTTCGCGCCCTGACGCTCGCGCTCCCGCACGTGCTCGGCGACTTTTTCCATGTCGAAAGGGATTTCCGGGATGAGAATAATGTCCGCGCCACCGGCAAGTCCGCCGTAGAGCGCGATCCAGCCGGCGTGGCGGCCCATCACCTCGAGCACCATCACGCGCTTGTGGCTCGTCGCGGTGGTGTGCAGGCGGTCGAGCGCATCGGCCACGCAATTGACGGCGGAATCGAAGCCGAAGGTCATCGCCGTAGCCTCGAGGTCGTTGTCGATTGTCTTTGGCACGCCGATCATGGGAAAGCCCGCCTCGGACATCTGCAAAGCCGTCGTAAGCGAGCCGTCTCCGCCGATGGCGACCAGCGCGTCAAGCCGAAGATGATCGAATGTCCGCCGCGCCTGCTGGATGATCTCGTCGGGAATGGCCGCCCTCTCGCCGGCCCGCACCTTCGCCGCGAAATGGCCGCGGTTCGTCGTGCCGATCATCGTGCCGCCGAGGTGCATGATCCCTGCCGTCGTCGCCCGGTCGAGAATCACGTAATCGCCGCCTTCGGGCAGCAGCCCCTCGTAGCCGTCATGAAAGCCGAGAACCTCCCAGCCGAGATTCTCCGCCGCGCGCACCACGGCGCGCAGCACCGCGTTCAATCCCGGGCAGTCCCCCCCGCTCGTCAATACTCCGATTCGTTTCGTCGCCATGAGTTTACTCGATCTTTGTCGCGATGCATTCCGCCTCGCTCAGAGCGAATCGCTTTTTTTTGTCTTCCGACCGCCGGCCGCCCATTGGTCGTAGAGTTCCCATCCTTTGCGCATGTATCCCAGCCCTTCGCGGGCCCGGTCGTCCGCACCGAGCAGAACGACGATGATGCGTCGCGGCGTGATGATGACCTGCACGCCCTCGCGCCTCGACTCGGGAGGACGGTCCGCCG
>JAQTOP010000055.1:10375-23505 GCA_028713285.1 Terrimicrobiaceae bacterium | reverse complement strand
TCGGCGAACTCGTCGAGGATACGCCCGCCCGGGGCATGGGCGCCTCGCATTACCTCAAGGTCCTCCACGGCCTCAAGGCCGGCCCGCCGCCGCGTCTCGATTACGCGGTGGAAATCGCCCTGCACGACGCCCTCCGCGCGCTCATCCGCATGGGCTTCGTGAAAAGCGCGCACGATTGCAGCGAAGGCGGCCTCGCCGTCGCGGTGGCGGAATCCTGCCTCGGCGCCAAAGGCAAACCGCTCGGCGCGAAACTCGACATCGCGTGGCATCCCGCGGCCAACGCTCCGCACGATGCCTCCGCCGTCGTCCCGCTGTTCAACGAGTCGCAATCCCGCGTCGTCATCAGCGTCTCGCGCGCAAATGCCGCCGCCGTCCTCGCCCTCCTCGAATGGCGCGGCATCCCGGCCCGCCGCCTCGGCGAGGTCACCGCCGGCGACACGCTCGCCATCACCGTCAACGGCGAGGCCCACACCTGGCCGCTCGCCAGCCTCCACGCCGCCTGGGCCGACACCATCGGCAGGCTGATGGCTTGATCCCAATGAAAGTCGCCAGCTTCGAGGCCATCGTCCGCGCGTTGAACGATGCAGAAGTGCGCTACATCGTCGTGGGTGGATTGGCGGTCATTGCGCACGGGTATCTGCGGTTGACGACGGATGTGGATATCGTCATCCGCCTTACGCCGCTGGACATTTCCCGGGCTTTTGAAGCCCTCGCCGGCATCGATTACCACCCGGCAGTCCCCATCACGGCGAAGGAATTCAGCGATCCCAGTCTCCGGGAGCAATGGAGGACGGACAAGCACATGCTCGTTTTAAAAATGTGGAGCGATCTCCATCGGGAAACACCCTTGGACATTTTCATCTACGAGCCCTTTGACTTCGATCGGGAATACGAACAGGCGTTGATTGCCCCGGAATCCGATGTTCCGCCCGCGCGATTTGCCGCCATCCCCGCTCTCATTGAAATGAAGCGTATCGCCTCACGCGACCGTGACCGGATTGACATTGCAAAGCTGCGGGAGATCGAGAGATTGAGAGAAACATGAGCGTCACCACTCGCGTGAACGACCCCGTCGGCATGGGTTGGAGTCAATGCACGTCGGAAGGCTCCGAACTTGCCGAACTCCGCGTCTGGACCCGGCTGCCCTTGCGCAGAAAGCTCGAGGCCGTCGAGGCAATGTGCGACCTCGCCCGCCACTTCCTCGAATACCGCAAAAAAAACGGCCTGCCCTACATCGACCCCCGCACGGACGAGCTCGTTCGGCCGGTTGCCGGGAACAATCCCGATTAGCATGGACGCAAGGTAGGGCGAGGCGTCCCCGCCGAGCCGCGCGTTAAAGTGGGCGGCTCAGCCGGGGGCCTGGCCCTGTCTGCCCATCGGCGCGGCGATTTCGATCGAAATTCACCTGAGCTCTATTTCCCCTTGCCAGCCTCCCCCGGAGTGGCTAGCGATCAGCCCCATGAAATCGATCCGGTCCGCATCGGTTGTTCTGGGGATTTTCTGCGCCATCCCAGCCTTCGCCGCCGACAAGCACGACGCGCAACGCGCCGAGCTGGAAGCGATCAAGGCCGAACTCAAGCCGCTCCGCGAGCGGGCCTATCTCGAGGCAGACGTCATCGCCGCGCGCAAGACCCTCGACGCCGCCTACCGCGCCTACTGGGACAGCGTCCGCGCCGCGATGGTCCGCCTGGATCCGGAAAAAAAGAAGCTCATCGAGAAAGAGATCAAGCTCCACAAGGAGCAGGGCGCCGTCCCGGGCGGCAGCCGCGCCGAGGATTACGAAAAGAAAGCCGCCGCGGAAAAGGCTTCCGGTTCCGAAAAAAAATCGAATAAATCGTCGGGGTAGGACCGCCATTGTCCCATCCCCTCGAATAGAGTGGGGGTCGCCATGAAAACCGACTCCACCGACATCACCTTCCTCCTCGACCGCAGCGGGTCCATGCAGTCGATCCGCGAAGCCGCCATCGCCGGATTCAACCGCTTCGTCGCCGACCAGCGCGCGATCCCCGGCGACGTCCGGCTCACCCTCATCCAGTTCGACGACCAATACGAGGTCTGGCACACCGCCGCCGACCTGCTCGACGTCCCCGAGCTCACGGCCGACACCTTCGAGCCCCGCGGCAGCACCGCCCTGCTCGACGCGATGGGCCGCGCCATCACCGGGAGCGGCCAACGCCTCGCCGCGCTCCCCGAGTCCGAGCGCCCCGAGCACGTCATCTTCGTCACGTTCACCGATGGCATGGAAAACGCGAGCCGCGAGTTCACCTGGACGCAGGTGCAGGACCTCATCCGCGAACAGACCGGCAAATACGCGTGGGATTTCCTCTACCTCGGCGCCAACCAGGACGCCATCGCGACCGCGGCGAAGATGGGCATCGCCCGCAGTTCCTCGGCGGAGTATTGCAACGCGCCGGGCGCGACCGGCAAAGCGTATGGCGCGATCTCGAAAGCCGTCACCGCGAAGCGCCTCCGCGAAACCGCCAAAACCGAAATCGCCGAGGAAGACCGCGGCGGCCTGATGAGCGGGGAGTAATGCCAGTCTCAGAAAATCACCGGATGAGCCGGAGCGCAGCGAAGACGGGCGAGCCCCATCTGGAACTCAGGAAATCCCGGAGCATCCGTGAGATCTGTGTCATCCGTGGGGAGTCCAGTTTTTCATTCCGGGGCGCAGCCTCCACGCCGGGAAGAACCTTTCTCGTCGGGAAAATTCAGCTATAAATCCACCACCCCCCCAATGCATGCAGTGCAAACCCGAAGCTTCTTACAGCGCATACCTTCAGATTGGAGGCTGGTTTGGAAGAGCGCTTCTCATCTTATCGCGAGTGCAAAAAAACCGTCCGTAACAACAATGATGGAGTTCCAATAGTTTCAACTTTATCCCAAATCACATGATGAATCCTTACCGCGTCGAATTTGAGATAAGCGGCCCCGCCGCAATGTTCACTCGCCCGGACACGGGTGCTGCGCCGATCTCGTATCCAGTGCCGACATGGTCGGCGTGCAAGGCAATGTTTGAATCGGTGGCGCGAGGATTCTTCGCTCGTGGTGGTCAGCCTGCTGCTTTCTTCTCTGCTACCGAGATTGAAATCTGGAAGCCTGTTCGGTTTGAGAAGTATGTGACGAACTACCGTGGGCCGTTGCGTGACCCTGAACTTCTCAAGAAGAACGCAAGCTATCAGCTTCCGGCTACGATTCTGGTGGATGTCTGTTTTCGTGTGAGAGGTCAGTGTGTTCGGGTTCCGGGTGCGCCTGACGAGTCGAACAATGCTCCCCATGCGTTGCAGGAGATGTTCAATCGGAGGCTTGCCAAGGGGAAGAGCAAGTATGCGCCGTGCCTCGGATGGAAAGAATTCGTCCCCGATTACTTCGGGCCACTTCGCGACCATGGTGAGGGCGCTGGCGGATTTGAACTTCAACGGGGCTACTACGCTGAGTTGCCCGCCTTGCTGATGTCGGCGTGGGATGCGCCGACAAGTGGAAACTATCGACCTGTGTTCCGTTCAATCGAAGTGCGAGAGGGTGTTCTACACTTTCCCGAGGTCAACGTCCGCAACGGGAAACTCGAGTTCGCGAACGGAGGACACTCATAGCCATGCTCGCTGAATTATACAACCTTGCGAAGAATCTCAGAAAGACTGGGGCGGCACCAAGTCCACAGCATCGAGATATTGATGATGTGACCTTCAATGGTTGGAACAACATTCGCGTAACCATCAATCACAAAGCTGAGATTGTCCGAATCAGTGCTATCACAGCCGCTGACCGCGTTGCCATTTGGACAATGGGGAAGGGCCAAAAGCGATACCTGCCCGCAGCCCGGACGAGTGTTCCGCTGATTCTCCTGCCGCCTGCCTCACCATTGTGGGCACAGATCGAGAAGCCAACAGCAGTTTTGTTGGCAACGATATTGGCTGATCATCGGGCCAGTGTGATTGCGCCTAGTATGGAGTTACAGCGTCAAGTGGCTTCAAGGCTACAGGCACTATCACATGCTGGTGACTCCGCAGGGTGGAGGATCGTGGAAGGTTTTGCGACAGCCTTCCTGACTCTAACGAGCGATTCATCGCGGTTCAGAGACTCTCTCCTTGTCGCGGTGGAGAATGCATTGGGACAACCTGAAGACCGCCAACTCTTCGAAGCCCTTCGCTCCTTGATCACTGGCAAGATGGTTGTTAAAAAGGGCAAGCGGACTCTCGAAGTCGCAGCGCAGATGGTTTTCGACTATACGCCAGAAAATGAAATTGTTGGCGCTCTGCACACCTTCAGAATTAAGCGGCTGGTTACCGAGAGTTTACTGAACGCTGAAGCTAGTCCACGGGGAAAAGATGCTGATAAACCAGGGATCGTGGAATGTGCATTTGAGCAGAAACCGCTCAAATTGCTCGATGGCCCCTTCGCCCCCTGGGTGGTAAGGAAGCAATTCACATCGTTTCAGCCGTATGCGAAGGACAAGGATACTCCATGTTTTTTCAGATACGGGAGAGTTGGGAGTAATGGCTTTCCGATAGGGCAAGCTGTCGCGCAGCAGATTAGCGAGGCCGCTTGCGAAATTACAAATGAGTCTTCATTTGGAAAAACGTGGCGAAGTATGCGGAATGGGCGCTTCAAGCGGAACTCAAAGGGACGTCCGCAGAAAGAGAAAGACTTACTGGTGATCTATCCTTCGTTTCCCAGCGAAGATCTCAGGCATGTCGATTTGCTTTGCCGTCCAAACCCTGTCGATGAATCTGAAGATGATCAGGATATCGTCGCTTCCAACCAAACTTTCCGCCAAGTATCAGAAGCCTATTGCAGTGCGCTATCCCAGCTAGTGCCAGAGGATCAAAGAAACAAACATTACATGCGAATCCTCTTATTGCGCCGAGTCAATCGAGGGTCTGTGCAGTTAGTATGTGAGAGAACTCCGTCATGCGCAGAGCTGAACAGCGCAATCAAGAATTGGTGCCTATCGGATTCAAACCTTCCCCGGAGACTTGAAGTCCCATTGCCGTCGAAGAATGCAGAACGTGGCTTTGGCTGGCTTGCTCCCAATCTTCTGTTTCCAGATGATGCCATACAAGTCTTTTCCCACCAATGGATGCGAGGTGGCGCTGAAAGCTCGCGGCTGCAAACCCCTCCAGCGTCCGCCATTCTGGATGTGTTTCTACAACGCGAAGGAGTTTGGCAGGATACAGCCAGACAACTTTTGGAAACGCTTCTTCCCCGAGTCGAGCCGCTTCTGATCGGCGCGGGGAACATCCTTCACCGCTCCGACCGCCAGAACATTAAAGCTTGGATGGATATGGCTCCAAAGACCGAGGCTGGGCAGCTTGGCAGAACTGACAAACCCGATCCCCGCTATTACCTCGCCAAATCCCTGAGCCTTATCGGCACCTTGCTTCACGCACTCAACTCCACACCCAACCACTACATGAAAGAAACCGCCTACCTTACTGGAAAGCTGCTCGCCGCGATGGATGAGCTGCACAAATGCTACTGTATCGCAGAGCGAAAGCCCAGGAACGATGGCTCTCCAGACATCCCACCGACCCTTATTGGGAATGGCTTGCTTGGACGGGCTGCTGACTCGCCCGAGATGGCGTTAGATGAACTTCGCGAGCGAAGCAGGATCTACCTCGGCTGGGCGAGAGCTGTGCAGCATTCTGGAAAGGAGACGGAGGCTGTGAAGATTGCCATTAACTCCGCCAGGAAGCTGCTGAGAATCGTTGAGCCAATAGCCGCCGACCTTCATCAGTCCACGAATCTGAAACAGCCACTGAGCACTGAGGGGAAGGCGCATTTATTCCTGGGCTACCTCTCGCCCGTTTTGGGCGGCAAAAAGGACTCCGACGAAGCCCCCACCGAACCCACTCAACCCGCATAATCTACCCTTCATCACACCATGAGCACTACCATTAACAACATCCCACGCGCCACAGGGCTACTCATCATCGAGGCACGCAACTCAAACCCCAACGGTGATCCTGACCGTGAAAGCGACCCACGGACGCGTTCACACGATGGGCGGGGTGTGATTAGCGATGTGTCATTCAAGCGGAAACTTCGTGAACTCGTTCTGGCGAAAGAGGGGCCTGTCTGGGCAAAGTTTAAGGAGGATATGAATCTGAGTGACGATGAGTTTGGAATTCATGTGGATGACCAGACCCGAAAACTTGCTGCTGGGAACGAAAGCGCGCTGTCAGTGCTCTGGAAGGCTTATGAGAAAGCTGAGAAGGCGGCAAAAGAGGCCAAAGGAAATGATGCTGAAACTGCGAAGCTTGAGGCCATCAAGGCCTTTGAGGCATACAACAAAAAATTCGCTGACCTGCATTGGGATGTCCGAGTTTTCGGAAGCACGGCCCTTGAGGAAGGAAAGAAGAGTTTTATCCGCACAGGTGTCGCTCAGTTTGGTATTGGTGTGTCAGCGGCGAAAGTCCGCATTCAACGAGACACAAATACGGTCAAAGCTAATGTGGACTCGGGATCCGACAAGGATCGAGGAATGGCTCCACTCGGATTCCGAATCATCGAGCATGGTGTTTATGCCATGCCGTTCCTCGTCAATCCAACGGCTGCCCTGAAAAGTGGTTGCCTGCTCCGCGACATCGAATTGCTCTGCCGTTTGATTCCTTACGCCTACGCGCACAATCCATCGCGAGTCCGTCCATTCGTGGAAGTCCGCCATGCTTGGTTTTTCCAGCACAACAACGGCCTGGGTTCAGCATCTGACTTCGCTGTCATTGATGCGTTGACCCCGGCCAAAGCCGATCCAGCAGAACCTTCGGCATCCTGGGCTGACTACGGCTATGACGGCAGTGCTGTCTTGGCGAAGGCACGACAAGCCTTTAAGGGCAGGTTCCAGCACTTTGGTGATCTGTGCGATGCCAGCTTCGTGAATCAGGTCTTTCCCCGCGCGGCATGAGCGAGCCTCTGGCCCATAGTGCCAGACAGGGTGCCCCGGCTCAGACCTACCGCGATCATGTGAGTAATGTGGTCAGCGGGGCTGTGGCGCGGTGCGAACGGATGCTACAGCACTACGCACCAACGCCCACCGGAATCGACGCCCAAGCCATGCTGGAGATCACTCGGACTGCGGCAAGATTCCACGACCTTGGAAAACTCGATCGCGGTTTTCAAAAAACATTGGAGACAAATCACAAATCTGAGGAACACATCAGACATGAGGACGCGGGCGTTGCTTGGTTACTGGCAAATGGCGCTGACGAAGCGGCGGGACTCGTTTCAGCGCATCACCAAGG
This sequence comes from Terrimicrobiaceae bacterium, assembly GCA_028713285.1. Lineage (GTDB taxonomy): Bacteria > Verrucomicrobiota > Verrucomicrobiia > Chthoniobacterales > JAATET01 > JAATET01. The sequence goes on along the minus strand of JAQTOP010000055.1, from coordinate 16,267 downwards.
CTTGGTGCGCTATCTTTTGGAAGTAGCCGAGGATCGTCCCGTCGCCACAGGTCGCCTTGAGGGTGCGACCTTCCGAATCAACGATGAGCGGACAGCCATGGCTACGGCTGCATCGCTCAAATCCTACCTCATGGATCACGAAGATAATTTTGGCCCGCGCACGGTCGAGCGTGAACAACATCAAAACAAGCTCACAGGATTATCGCGGCGGCTTCTTCTTTCGTGTCTCGTGGATGCCGATCATTCGGATACGGCGACGCATTACGGCAATGAGCCAGCGGTGTTGCCACCGCCTCCGCGCTGGGGAGAGCGGTTGGCGAAACTCGACGGGTATGTTGCCAAATTGCCACGCGTCAATCCGAAGAAAGCGACAACGCAGGAGTCGGAGCGACAACGCATTCGTGATGAGCTTTACCGGCTCTGTCGCACTGCCGATCCAACGCCTCGGTTGCGGAGTTGTGATGCTGTTGTCGGTTCAGGCAAGACCACGGCGCTGATGGCTCATTTGCTCAATGTGGCGAACATACGGAACTTGAGGCACATCATCGTTGTTCTGCCCTACACCAATATCATTCGCCAGTCGGTCGAGGTTTACCGCAAGGCGCTTTGTCTTGAGGGGGAGAATCCCGAGGAGATTGTGGCAGAGCATCATCACCAGGCAGATTTCAAAAGCCTGGATACGCGCTACCTCACGACACTGTGGCAGGCACCTATTATCATCACGACTGCAGTTCAGTTTTTCGAGACGCTGGCCTCCAACAATACTTCCCGTCTTCGCAAACTGCATGAGCTGCCGGGTGCCGTTGTCTGTCTGGATGAAGCTCATGCCGCATTGCCTGCGAGCCTTTGGCCTGTCTGCTGGAATTGGCTCACGCAGTGGACGCGCAGATGGGATGGTCACCTCGTTCTGGCATCTGGCTCGCTGCCCGCCTTTTGGACGTTGGAAGATTTTTGCTCGATCTGCGAAGGTCAGAGTTCGGCGAAAGCACCACAACGCCGTGCTGCAACGATTGAGCCACTAAGTTCATCGCTAACCGCTCAAGCAGAGGAAGCGGAACACAACCGTGTGAAGTTCATCACGGAGCCACGAGCAATGTCCGCCGATGAATTGATCAAGCGAATCGCAAAGTCGGCAGGTCCGCGTCTTGTAGTTGTGAATACGGTGCAGAGTGCAGCCATGCTTGCGGCCCAAATCCGGCAACAGGGTGAGATGCAAGTGCTGCACCTCTCAACTGCACTGGCACCGAGTCATCGAGCCATCATCATTGAGCGGATAAAAGCTTTGCTCAAACACCAGTCAGATTGGGTGCTGATAGCCACCAGTTTAGTCGAGGCCGGAATGGATTTCTCTTTTGCCTCCGGTTTCCGCCAACGCGCATCAACCGCAAGCCTCATTCAGCTTGGTGGTCGAGTGAATCGCAGCGCCAACCGTGGGGGCGACTGCACTGTGTTGGATTTCGATTTCACTGATGCAAAAACACTCCCGGACAATCCGAATCTGAAGCCCTCCAAGGAAGCACTGGAGCATCTGTTTGCCACCGGCAGGATCGGCCCTGACAAACCCTGCGACTTGGGGGACATCTGTCTCGCCGCCATGAAGGCCGAGTTTCGGCCCGACGCTCAGCAGACTGCGCTGGATTTGGTCGGCGCAGAGTCCGAACGAAATTACCCCAAGGTCTCGCAGGATTGTCGTGTAATTCAAACTGAGACCAGAACAGTTGTCGTCGATCCTGACATCATCGCACGCTTGAAGAGGTATGAGCGGGTTTCATCACTCGAAGTCGTGCGGCACAGCGTGCAGATGTTTAATGCAAAAATCGAAAAGCTCGGCATTAGCCCTGTGACAAGTGACGCCGATCTATTCTATCTACCCGAATCTTGGAGCTATGATTCTGACTTTTTAGGCTATATGGATGAGATCGTCAAACTATCGAAGGCGGCAATACCAGATGGCTTCTTTATTTAGCCCTCATCAGGTTGCATATATCCGCACCATGGTTGATCTGATATCCGCCGCATCTGAGCCCCATGCCTGACCGGCCCGACATTTTCCAAGTTTGCGTGGATGCCGCGGCGGGTGCCGGTTTGGACTTCCTCCTCATCGGCGGCCATGCGGTGAACGCCCACGGCTTCATTCGCACCACCACGGACTTCGACTTTCTCCTGGCCAGCCGGGATTTGCGGGCGTGGAGCGAAGTTCTCGATCATGCAGGCTACCGACTCGCCGCGCCGGAACGGCCGATACAGGCGTTCGCCCAGTTCCAGCCGCACGAGACAGGCGGATTTCGAGTCGATCTCATGCTCGTGGAGGACCCGACCTTCGCGAAGCTGCTCGCCGGCAGCGAGTGGCGGGAGATCGGCCGGCGGCGCGTGCGCGTGATCGGGGTCTTGCATTTGATCGCGCTCAAGCTGCATGCCTTGCAGGCTCCGCATCGGGTGGAGGCCGGCGTCGATTATCTCGACATCCTCCAGCTCGTGCGCTCCAGGGGAATTGACATTGCGGGCGCGGAGTTTCAGGAGATGATAAATCGTTATGCCAGTCCCGCCATCCGCGAACGGCTCCGCCGCGACCTCGGGCAGCCTCTTTGATCTCGACCTGCCGGTCGTCCGCGAGGGGGAAGCACCCTGGCCGGCTCCCGCCCCGTCCTACGAGACCATGCTGGCGCACGCGCGTTTCCTGCTCGATTCCGGTCTCGCGTTGGAGCGGCGGCCAAACCCGGAGCCGTTTGTGCTCGATTGACCCCAGGCGGGCGCGGCATGGATTCCGTCCCCATCTCCGCGCTCCAGCACCTGCTTTATTGCGAGCGGCAGTGCGCGCTCATCCATATCGAGCGGCTCTGGGAGGAGAATTTCTTCACCGCCGACGGCCGTGTGATGCACGAGCGGGCGCATGAGGGTCCCTCCGAATCCCGCCCCGGCGTCCGCATCGCGCGGGGGCTGAGCCTCAAGTGCGAGCGGTTGGGGCTGCATGGGCAGGCGGACGTCGTCGAGTTCCACCGCGACGGGAAAGTCGTTCCTGTCGAATACAAGCGCGGCAAACCCAAGGGCCACCGGGCGGACGAGGTGCAGCTCTGTGCGCAGGCGCTCTGCCTCGAGGAGATGCTGGGCGTTTGCATCCCGGCGGGCTTTCTCTTCTATGGGAAAAATCGCCATCGCACCGAAGTCGTCCTCGATCTCGCGCTGCGCGCGCTCACCGAGTCGCTGGCCACGCGGCTGCATGCCCTGATCGCGTCGCGGGAGACGCCGCCGCCCATCTTCGAGTCAAAAAAATGCTCCGCCTGCTCGCTCATCGAGGTCTGCGTGCCCCGGCTCTCGAAACGCCCCGCAGCCGGCCGCTGGTTCGAGCGCCAGCTCGCCGACCGCCTCGCGGAGGATTCCCCATCCATCGCCGGCGCGCCGGTTGCGCCTGCCTGACGAAACATCCGCTGTGACCTTCGTATTCCCTGTGGTTTAAATTGGCCGCCTCTCATGCGACAGCATCTGAATACCCTCTTCGTCACCCGCGAGGGCGCCTATCTCGCGAAGGACGGCGCGGCCATCGATGTGCGGCAGGGCGGCCAATCCCTGCTGCGCGTGCCGCTGCACAATCTCGACGGCATCGTCGCGCTCGGTTACGACATCGGAGCCAGCGCGCACTTGATGGCCGCCTGCGCCGAGGCCGGGGTCACGCTGTCGTTTTGCACGCCGAACGGACGCTTCCTCGCGGCCGTGCGCGGATTTACGCCGGGGAACGTCCTGTTGCGCCGCATGCAATACCGCCTCTCCGACGATGCGACCGCCTCCCTGCGCCTCGCGATGCCGATGATCGCGGCGAAGCTCGCAAATTGCCGCGCCGTGCTCCAGCGCGCCGTGCGCGATCACGGCGACTCGTCCGGTATCGCCTCCGCATCCGCCCTCCTCGCGCGAAGCGCGCAGTCCGCGATGCGAGCGGGCGACCTCGACGCATTGCGCGGGATCGAAGGCGACGCGGCCGGCGTCTATTTCGCCGTCTTTCCTCAGTTGCTCAAGATCGAGGGATTTGCGTTCGAGGGGCGCGTGCGCCGGCCGCCCACCGATCCGGTGAACGCGCTGCTTTCGTTTCATTACAGCCTGCTGGCGCACGACTGCCGCTCCGCGCTCGAATCCGTCGGCCTCGATGGCGCCGTGGGATTTCTCCACCGCGACCGGCCGGGACGGCCCTCGCTGGCGCTCGACCTGATGGAGGAATTCCGTCCGGTGCTGGCCGACCGGGCCGCGTTGACTTTATTGAATCGCCGCCAGCTCTCGCCGGGGGATTTTCGCGTGCAGGAATCCGGCGCGGTCGAGCTCACCGAGACCGCTCGCAAAACCGTCCTCACGGCCTGGCAGGAACGCAAACGCGACGAAATCACGCATCCCTTTCTCGAGGAAAAGACCACGGTCGGCCTGCTGCCGTTTTTGCAGGCGCGGCTGCTTTCGCGCCACCTCCGCGGCGATCTCGATGCCTATCCCGCGTTTCTCTGGCGCTGACGGTCTCTCCTTTTGACGATCAACACTGAACGATTCCCAGCACCGTGCAGCTTCTCATTACTTACGATGTCGCCACCGGCACCGAGGGCGGAAGGCGGCGCCTGCGGCGAGTGGCGAAAATTTGCCTCGATTATGGCCAGCGCGTGCAAAACTCGGTATTCGAGTGCGAGGTGGATCCGGCGCGCTACGTGGAACTCAAAGCCCGGCTTGCTGAGGTCGCCGATCTCGAGCACGATTCGCTGCGGTTCTACAATCTTGGGGCGGACTGGGACCAGCGAGTCGAGCACCGGGGCGCAAAGGCGTCTTTTGATCCCAAGGGAACGCTCATCGTATGATGTGGCGAACCTCCGGTGAACAAGGTCTATAGTAGATGTTCGCGGTCGTTCCAAATCTCGGAACGACAACGCTCTTTGACAATCGAATCGAAGACTGGAGGCGGGAAAGCGGAGGTGGAGTCCGGTTCGCGCTGCGTTACGTCTTGGCATTTCCAAGACAACTAGTTACAAATGGGCGGTCGCGCCCTTCACGGGCGCGCGGATTGAAACTTGAAAGCCTGCTGAAGCACCACGAGCGCGTCGGTCGCGCCCTTCACGGGCGCGCGGATTGAAACGTCTCAGACCCCGACAGCATTTCAGCGATCATGGGTCGCGCCCTTCACGGGCGCGCGGATTGAAACCAAGTCCACTCCAAAATTTTCCGCGCGGGACTGTGTCGCGCCCTTCACGGGCGCGCGGATTGAAACCGTTGCCTGTGATCCCAGCCAATACGCGGCGGAGGTCGCGCCCTTCACGGGCGCGCGGATTGAAACCCGAAATCGTACAGTCTGGATGCCGGGGCGTGCGCGTCGCGCCCTTCACGGGCGCGCGGATTGAAACCTTCTCGGTGACTTAATGACAACGGTCCCGATTGTCGCGCCCTTCACGGGCGCGCGGATTGAAACATTGTGTTATCTCTGCCAGCGCCGCGTTGAGGGGTCGCGCCCTTCACGGGCGCGCGGATTGAAACTCGATACCCCTCAATTTATGTGCTAACTGCCGGAAGTCGCGCCCTTCACGGGCGCGCGGATTGAAACCGCTTGCCGGTGATTGGTGATTGCGTGCAGCGCGGTCGCGCCCTTCACGGGCGCGCGGATTGAAACACGCTGTAGGTGATTGCGGAATTCGCTCGATTGTGTCGCGCCCTTCACGGGCGCGCGGATTGAAACGCGAAAAGATTGCCGCTAATCCTCCCGCGCAAGGGTCGCGCCCTTCACGGGCGCGCGGATTGAAACGAGCTACTGATTCCGCTGGCCGGCGAATCGCTCGAGTCGCGCCCTTCACGGGCGCGCGGATTGAAACAACGCGTGCCCGTAGTCGATGATTGCCCACTCGCGTCGCGCCCTTCACGGGCGCGCGGATTGAAACA